>JAHEJP010000554.1 GCA_024638855.1 Chloroflexota bacterium | reverse complement strand
GACCTGCAATAACTCGGCCGCCAACCGGTCCAGGTTCACCTCGTCCCGCGCCGTCTCGGCGAAAGCAGTTAAAATCCCCGCGGCATCGTACTTGCGGCGGTAGAATCGACGATCGATCCAGCGCTGAACCCGGCGGCGCAATGGACTGAACAAAGCGGCGATGGCCAAAGTTGATAAAACAATGGCCACGGCCGACTGCTCGCCACTGACGGCCGCGAACAGACTTTGCAGTACCACCACGCTGCCAAAGTAAATCAATATCAAGCAGGCGGTCAAGACGGCATAGACCAGCGTCTTGCGAATGATGACGTCAATTTCAAACAGCCGGTAGCGCAGAATGGCGATCGTGATGGCAACCGGGAAGGCCAGGATCAAGAGCAATAACAGGAGACCCACCCAGCCACCGGCAAAATCGCTCTCTGGATCACTTACAAAATAAGTAACTGAATAAACGCCAATAAATAAAGCTCCAGCGTAGAGTAACCACTTGATCTGCTGGCGTTCAACTACCCGGGCGCGACGGTAGCGCACAAATAGCGAAACCACGCTGGCCAGCACCACCGTCACCAATCCTAAGCCCCAGACAATCAGGATGGGACCATTAACGATTTCTTCCGCGATGAATCCTATTGGATTGGGCAACTTCCACTGGTTATTTGCCGGGCCGATTGTTTCAAAAAAGGGTATGAGCAATATGAAAACGAGCCACTGGCTGATTGCCAGCCAGTTGACCCAGTTCCATTTGGAGGAAGGGGGACGGCCGGTAGGAAAGTGGAGCGGGATCAAGAAAACAGGAAAAATAATCAGAACCCACGACCAGTTATCAAACCAGAGCAGCAACCACAGGCCAATTGTAAGTGATGTCGGCGGGGAAACCAGAAGATCTTGGGGGGATAATGCTGTCGCCAGAGCAGGCAACAATAGCAGCCAACCGACCCGGTTGCCCGGCTGACGGGCGATGATCAACGCCGCCAAGGCCGAATACAATACGGGCAGCAATAGGCCCCATCCAACTGTCTGCATCAACTCAAAAAGCGTGGGAGGTTTTCGCTGAATCAACAGCCAGCCAATCAGATTGGCTGTGGCGCCGACGATGCAAAAAAGACAAAATAGCCAGGCCAACAGAACCCTCCGGTTAATCCGCTGCAAGATTGTGCCGTCTAAAACTAACTTTCTCATGACTTATAGCCTTCTTTCCGGTGATGGTTGATTCCTAAGAGCAGAATCATTAGCTGTCGCCTGCCTTCCCGGCTTATCACGACTTTGTCGCAACCATAGGCCAGCGCTTTCCGGCTGCATCGTCTCTTCCACGACGCGCATCAACTCGGCCGCCAACCGGTCCAGGTCCACCTCGTCCCGCGCCGTTTGTGCAAACTGCCTCAAGGTCAGCGCCGCATCGTACTTACGCCGGAAAAAGCGGCGATCGATCCAGCGTTGGACCCGGTGGCGTAACGGATTGAACAAGGCGGCGATAGCCAAAGTCGAAACGACGATGGCCACGGCCGACTGCTCACCGCTGACGGCCGCGAACAGACTCTGCAATAACACCACACTTCCAAAGTAGATCAAGGCCAACAAGACAGTCAAAACCGCGTAAACCAAAGTCTTGCGAATAATGAGGTCGATATCGTACAGGCGGTATCGAAGCACGGCAATGGCCAGGGAGATGCCGATGGCCAGGAATCCCAGGCCGAAACTATATGATCCTAAGAGGTCCCAGAAAGATCCACTCACCCAGCCGAAAGCCGGCGGAAAGGTCAATAAAACCAGGCCCAGGCCCACGACGAAGCCACCCAAAGCCCAACGTAACTGGGCCCGGCTAACCGCATCGCGTTGAGTAAAACCGGCATGGACAAGGCTGGCGATGGAAGCCACGATCATGCCCATCGTCGCCGCCCAGCCAATGCTTCCCGGTCCACCGGCCATCAGCACAATGAGCAAAATCAAGCCCAGGCCGAAAGGCAGCAAGGCCAACCAAGACCGGCGGCGAATGATCCGCTTCGGCCGGGGAAAAAGAAGAGCGAAAGCCAGCAGCGAAGGCGCTAAAAGGGTGCCGAAGATAATGTAGCTAAAAAACGCGGTCATGATGAGGGCCAGCCGGTCAAATTGAACTGACAGGCCGTCTGGCAGCAGCCCACTCACGACGGCCGCGAAAAAGGCGGCGCATAACATCAACAACGCCCGCGCGCTGGGCACTTCAGACCGCCGCCAGAAAGTGAACAGGCTCAGGCCGAAAAGGATAGTGGCCGCCAACAGGTAAAATAGTTGATCCGCTTCGACGATGTTATAGCGCCACCAGGCGCCCCAATTCCAACGGACCACCGGCATCGTGACAGCCCGTTCTTGCCCGTCCCGGGCCACCGTCATAACTACCTGTTCGCCAACCACCCAATTTGCTGGTGCCGGAACCCAGGAGAGAGAAGAGGCCGTGCCAGCCACTGATTGCCCATCGACGGCAATCGGCACATCTTCCCTGGTCATATCCGACGGCGCACCTACCAGATTTGTCCAGTAGATCCAATCGGATCCTTCAATCGAATCGCTGCTATATACCATCCAGCCATCAGTCGGCAGAGTGAAACGATAGGCTAACTGGGCGACACTGGCGGCGACCAAAGCCAGAGCGCAAAA
>JAHEJP010000199.1 GCA_024638855.1 Chloroflexota bacterium | reverse complement strand
TTCATTCAAACTGTGGGCCTTTGGGGGGTGAACCAGGGCACCTTCATACCAGTGGGTGGTATGCCCATGATCGTCGTCGACAACTATAGCCTTTTTCTGAATGCTATCTTTTTGCTGACGGCTTTCCTTACGGTACTGTTTTCAGTGGACTACCTAAGAAAAGCGAATATCGAGCGGGCAGAATATTACTATTTGATGCTCTTTTCAATCAGTGGGATGATGTTGATGGCCATGGCTAATGATTTGATCCTCGTCTTCCTGGCCCTGGAATTACTTTCAATACCGCTCTATGTCTTATCAGGATTTGCCCTACCGCGCGTCGATTCCGAAGAATCGGCCATGAAGTATTTCCTACTCGGCGCCTTCGCATCTGGCTTCCTGGTTTTTGGCATCGCCTTGATATACGGCGCGACCGGTACGACCTCTCTTCCCCAAGTATTGGAGCGAGTGAGTTCCGCTGATGTTCTGGCCCTTGGCGGGGCAGTCATGATCCTGGTTGGATTGGCTTTCAAGATAGCGGCCGTCCCCTTCCACATGTGGACACCGGATGTTTACGAGGGAGCGCCGACTTCTGTGACAGGTTTCATGTCGGTGGGAGCTAAGGTGGCCGGCTTTGCGGCCATGATCCGCATCTTCATCTATGCCCTGCCTGAGTTGAACGAAGCCTGGGTTCCGGCACTGGCCGCCATCGCTGCACTTACCCTGATCATCGGCAATGTTATCGCCCTTTCGCAGCGAAATATCAAGCGCATGTTGGGCTACTCTAGCATCGCCCATGCCGGCTTCATCCTCATGGGCGTAGCGGCTGCCATGGCCACGGATCAAGGCATGAGCGCGGCGCTTTTTTATATGTTCGCTTACTTGTTCACCAACCTGGGAGCATTCGCCATCATCGTGACCGTCGAACGACGGGAAGGGCAGGGCGTCATGTTGGATGACTACAAGGGATTTTACAGGCGCAGCCCGGTGCTCGCCCTAGCCCTAGCCTTTTTCATGTTATCCTTGACCGGCGTACCGCCATCGGGCGGTTTTACGGCTAAATTCGCCGTCTTTGGCGCGGTAGTTGAAGCCGGAATGACCTGGTTGGCCATCATTGGCGTCATCACCAGCGTTATTTCCGGTTACTTTTATCTGCGAGTTGTATTTTATTCCTTCATGTATGACAGTGTTGAGCAGTCCAAGATCCGGCCTGCGCTGGGGGCAGGGGTAGCTGTCGTCATAACGGTATTGATCACCTTCTTATTGGGCGTTTATCCCAATCCAGTCTTCCAGGCAGCTCAAGCGGCCGTTTTTTCCAGCGTTGATATGATAGCTGGTGGCTAGAACTGCCAGCCAATAGTAAAAATCAGGAGCCCCTGGCAGAGGTCAGGGGTTTTTCATTGGGGGCGCTGATAATCACCAGCTCAGTTATTCTTGTTAATCGAAGAGGCTGGGCTGTTGTGGGGGCATTCTATGCGTCGTCGGCAAGCCGACGATTTTCTTGAAACGATTACAGGTTGCCGGCGAATGCCCGGCATAGTCATTATTGAAGAAGCCGTAGACAGCGTGGACGCCCTCCGATCTGGATTGAATATCCGCCCACCATTGTTCCAGGCGGGGTGTCATATCCTCTATTTCGTGATCTTTGGTTTCATACTGCCCGTGCCGGCCGATCCAACGGATGTAGATGAAGTCGGTGGTGACATAGGTACGTTGGGGCAGATGAATATAGTCCGTTGATGCCCAACCCACCGCGTGGTTCTGCAATAGTTGGCCTGTTGCCGTCTGGTGCCAGGAGGTATGGCGAAATTCAATCGCGAAACGGAAATCTCGAGGTAACTGCCGCAAAAAAACGGCCAATTTATGAATGTAGTCGAAGGGCATATCAGGTGGTAGCTGGATCAGCACGATGCCTAGTTTGTTTCCGAGCAGGCCTATGGTGTTCAGAAACTCATTCATGGGTTCAAAGGCATCTTCAGACAATTTTAGATCGTGGGTGATAAGGCTGGGTGTTTTAACGCAGAAGGTGAAATCATCCGGGGTAACAGCCTGCCATCGTTCCACATACTGGGGACGGGGGGTGCCGTAAAAGGTTGAATCAAGCTCGACCGCATCAAAGATCTGGCTGTAATGGGCTAAATAATCCCGGGCCTGCAAGCCATCAGGGTAAAAGACGCTGTTCCACTCCTTATAGCTGAAGCCCATGGTGCCTAGATGCCAAGAAATCATCTTTTGCCCGTCAAAGTGTAAAACCGGATTAGGCCGCTTTTCAATACCTTGTAAGAGATATTGTATGGAGGCGTGGCTTCCTGTCAATCTGCCAGTCGCCGGACTTCCCGAAAGTGGGTGAAGTCGAACGATCAAATTCAACTGCTTTCTGGCGTGATTTCGAGAAGCCAATCGGCGGCCGCCAAGCCGGAAAGGGCCGCGCCTTCTACGCGCGGTCCAGCGAAAGCGTCCCCTGCAAAAACCATGGGCGCAGGCTCTTGAAGCGCCAGGTAGGACTCGGGATGGATCCATACCGGTTTGCTATGTAACCAGCGATGGACCTGATACAGTTCTACCTCATCCCTTAACCATTCAGCAGCGGCCGCAGCTAACATCTCGGCCACATCTTCGTCGGCTGTTCGCCAATGTTGGGCGCTAAATTCTGGTCCTGCATGTATAGTGATTGCGCCTGGGGTGGGCGATACGCCTTTGCGATAGTTATCGGCCATCCAAACAATGGGTTCGCCAACCGGCCATAGTCCCCCCGGCTCGGGAAAGTGGCCGAAGCTCTCAAGCAGGAGCAGCAAGGCGATGCATGGCTCGTAGCTGATGGGGGCCAAGGCCTTGTGAACCTGTGGAGGAAGGGCAAGGCTGCCAGCTTGGAGCAGAGCGATTGATTGGCCCACGGGCAGCGTCAGCATCACTTTTTCGGCGAAATATATCTGGCCATTTTTTGTCGTTAACTGCCATCCGGAAACGGCCGGTGAGATAGAGACTACCTCCTCCTGGAGATTGATGTCCAATTCTTGGGCTAACCGCTTGGGCAGCGCAGCCATATCCGGGATACCTCGATAACGAGGGTGACCGTCTGCGTAGTATGAACCATCGGCCGTGGCGAAACCGCGCGACCATTCGACAATAAGTTGCTCCTTGAGCCAATCTTGTACGATTCGTTCAAAACGTGGTTCGCGAGCGGTGAAGAATTGGGCTCCCATATCCCAGACTATTTCTCGGCCGTCTGGAGGTTGCAGGCGAATGGTGGCCATACGGCCGCCGACCTGCTCAGAAGCTTCGAGCAGGACAACCTTTTTGCCAGCTCTAAGTAATGAGCGACTGGCCAGGATTCCGGCGAGGCCGGCCCCGACGATGACATATTCGGCCGGCATTAACTCAGCGATCGTTCTGACCGTTATAGGCTCCAAGTAGCAGCACGACATTATGGCCGCCAAAACCAAATGCATTTATCATCGCCGTCTGATAAGTCAGCGAGCGGGCTTTGTGAGGCGTATAATCCAGATCGCAATTTGGATCGGGCGTTTGGCGATTGATGGTTGGGGGAACGATACCTTCTCGTAGACTATATACAGCGGCAACGGCTGAGATTGCACCGGCAGCGCCCATCGTATGGCCAATCATCGATTTAGTCGCCGAGATGGGTGTATCATAGGCATGTTCACCAAGAGCGGCTTTGATGGCTATCGTCTCGGTCACGTCATTCAAGGGTGTGCTTGTACCGTGGGCGAAAATCGCGCCCACATCCTTGGTCGTTAATCCAGCGCGATCAATCGCGTTGACGATGGCTCTGGACGCTCCTTCTCCATCGGGGTTAGGAGCGGTTACGTGAAAGGCATCGTTGGTGAGGGAACCGCTAAGTACCCTGGCCAGGATAGTTGCCCCTCGGTCTAGGGCGTGTTGCTCGCTTTCTATGATCATGGCCGCGCCGCCTTCGCCGAAGACAAAGCCGCTTCGATTGGCGTCAAAGGGCCGACTTGCCCTCGCCGGATCGCCATCCCACTTTGATAAAGCGCCCATCTTGTACAAGCCGGCCATGTAGACGGTCGATATTACCGATTCAGCACCGCCAGCCACAACCACATCCGCCTCCCCTCGATTAATCATATGGGCGGCCTCGATCATGGCGTAGCTGCCACTGGCGCAGGCCAAGGTGGAGGTAAGGGCTGGTCCCCGGGCGCCGAGGGACATGGCTACAACCGATGAAACCGCATTCGGCATACCCCGGGGAACCATGAAAGGACTGACTGACCGGGGACCTTTGCTCAGGAGGGAGCGGGTCCCAAGCTCGGCTTCGATGATTCCGCCGCCACCGGTGTTCATCACGATCCCGATCCGGTTGGGTTCCACATCTTCGCCAATTACCAATCCGGCGTCATCCAGTGCCTGGCGTGATATTACCAGGGCAAATTGGCTGGCTCGAGCGGAGAGGCGAGCCTCTTTTTTGGTCATGTATTCTAGAGGTTCAAAATCTTTGACCTCGCAAAGAAAATTCACCGGGAAGTTGTCGACCTCATCGGTTTCAAAATAATCCGCGCCCGATACACCGGCCACCAGATTTTTCCAAAATTCATCGGGATCATTACCAATAGGGGTAACGGCCCCCATTCCCGTTATTACGATATTGTTCATTTTATATCACGTAGCTTTGGCCAAGCGAGGGAACATTCACGTCGGTGAACCCTTGATCGCGCAAACCATCGGCCAGGGCAAAGGAGGCATCTTCCTCACCGTGGACGATGTAAGAGTGAGCAGGACGCTTCTTGAAGTGTCCGGTCCAGTCGAGTAACTCGCTGCGATCGGCATGGGCACTAAAACCATTGATAGTCACAACTTTGGCCTTGAGTTGATATTCTTCGCCGAATATTTTGACTCTGGGCTGTCTTTCGACGATGCGCCGGCCCAGCGTGTTTGGCGCCTGCCAGCCAACAATAAGGACGGTATTTCTAGAATCTTCAATGTTGTTCTTGAGATGATGAAGGATCCGCCCTGCTTCGCACATGCCGCTGGCGCTGATGATAACAGCCGGCTCGCGCAAGAAATTTAGTTCTTTCGACTGAAATGTGGATCGTGTATAGCGCATCATATCGAAACCGAACAAATCGCCGTGAGCATCTTCAGAAAGGAATTGGAATACATCTTCGTTATAAGCCTCTGGATGAAGGCGGTAAATGCCCGTGGCATCAATTGCCAGGGGACTATCTACGAAAACCGGTAAGTCGGGAGAGATGTCACGATTCTTGACCAGCCGGTGTAAGGCGTAGACCAATTCCTGGGTGCGGCCGATGGCGAAGGAAGGTACGATTAATTTGCCACCTCGTTTGCAAGTATCGTTTACGACCTCTTCTAATTTCTCTATAGCTGAATCAGTCGGTGCATGCTCGCGATTACCATACGTGCTCTCGACCAGAAGGATATCAGCCTCATCCAGGAAAGTGGGGTCACGTAAAATGGCGCGATTTGGCCGGCCCAAATCACCGCTAAAAATGAGCCGGACCTGTTTATTGGTTTCCTCATCCTCGATATCGATAGCGACCATGGCTGAGCCCAGGATGTGCCCCGCATCGTAAAAGGTAATCGATACACCGGGCATAATTTGAAAGGAGCGATTGTAGCCAATACCGATAAAATACTTCAGGCTTTCGATGACATCTTCCATCGAGTAAATTGGCTCGAGCAGTGGAAGATCCTTGCGGCGTCTTTTTTTATTCAGGTAGTTGATATCGTATTTTTGAATTTTGGCACTGTCACGCAGCATGATGGAACATAAATCGCGCGTAGCATAGGTGCAGATAATGTCTCCGCTAAAGCCGCTTTTTACTAAATTTGGTATATTGCCGCTGTGATCGATGTGGGCGTGGGAGAGTATTAGGACGTCTATGCTAGCCGCATCATAAGGGAGGTGTTGATTTCTTTCATAGGTCTGTTTTCTGCTACCCTGATATAGACCACAGTCGAGCAATATTTTATGGCCGTTCACTGTTAATAGGTGTTGGGATCCGGTGACAGTCCGAACTGCACCACAAAATTCAATTTGCATTCATTCCTCCACCACAATCCAAATCAACGTGCCCGTAAAACCTTTAAAATATCTTCGCCATACATTTCACGCCGCCAGGGACCTAATGAACCAACGTTGCCTAAATCGTTGTCCGTTCGCGGGTTAATTCGCGCAAGATCCCAAAGCGTGCCACGACTAAGAATAACGTCGGATTCAACGCCGCGGGCTTGTGCACGAGTTTTGCGCCAGTTCCGCAACCGCTCGTAGCGGCGTGCGACAGGTTCTGGCGGTCGGTGGGAGTTGTTTCTTGGCTTTTTGGGTACTGGTCCTTTAGGCGCCTCTTCGATAATTCGTAAGATTTGCCGGCCGTAGCGGCGGATTTGCCCTTTGGACATGCCATGGATCGCCGGTAACTGATTGACGTATTTTGGCGCGGTTATGGCCAATTCTATAATTGTTCGATCGGCAAAAATCTTGAAGAGTGGTCGATCTTGCCGCCTTGCCTGTTGATCTCGGTAAAGGTAGAGATCCCTCACTATTTTTTGTTGGTCTTGGCTTAAATCATTGTTGCCGCTAATTGACCAGAAACCATTCGGGTCAAAGCCGTTGGCATTTAATTGAATCTGGCTCTGTTCGGCAAAGATTTCTTGGGCCTCTTCGAGACAGCTTGCCGCCTCCAACTCCGAGGAAAGCCGCTCTCGCAAAGTTAATAAGAAATGGGTGTCCATCTGGGCATAAGCTAACATACTCTCAGAAAGAGGGCGCTTACTCCAATTGGCTTTTTGATGTCGCTTATTTAACTTTACACCATAAAAATCGGCTAAAATATTGGCCAGACCACAGCGATCATAGCCCAATATACGGACTGCCCACATCGTGTCAAAAAGATTGTGCAAGACCCAGCCATATTGCCGCTTTAATAGGATTAAATCATACTCAGCAGCGTGAAAAACTTTTTCAATGGAGCCGTCCTTGATGATGTCTCCTAGACTGTTTAATTCGAGCCCAGCCATCGGATCGATGATGTAATCCTGCCCGGGTATCGAGATCTGAATCAGGCAGACTTTTTCTCGATAGGCATAAAGGCTATTGGCCTCGAGGTCTATAGCCAAATGGGGTTCTGCTTGAATAGATTCAAGACACGCTTGCCATTCGCGTGGCGTTTCTACGAACTTGAATGGGGGTAGTCTCACATCTTATCCTGAATGCCTCTATACTGAATCAGGATTGTACCAGCCAATAAGCTGTTCAGCCATGGGAAAGATTTCGTAGTGTTGTCCCGGCAGTGATAGAATCTTGGCATGATCCATCAGCAGATCAATATCAGCCCGGTAAAAGTGCAAGATATGCTGGCTATTACCCGCATGACCTTCGCCAATATGGCCGGGTCTGACCGGCACTTCACTAGAATCACTCGAAATCCAATAAGCCGTTGGATTACTTATATTTCGCTACCAATCTATTTGGCGTATTCGGGGAAAGGATATAAGGCGCTAGTCGAGGGCTGCCTCGCTGGCTGCGCCTTCATACATCTGCGGATGAGCAGCGCTTACGTCTTTAATGTCAGTGTGAACCGACCCTATAGGCGACAAGGCGTGGGCCGGCGTCTCATGGATCACCTGGAAAAATTAAGCAGAGAGCAGGATCTTTCCTGGATGGTTCTGCAGGTTGATCATGGCAACCTTCCGGCCCAAAATTTGTACGAACAACTTGGATACCGGCCGTATAACCCGGAGTTTCTTCGGCACGACGGCGATCTAAGCCTCGTTGGAATGAGTATGGAAGGTTTGCAAATAGAGCAACTATCATCCTATTCGGGACGCAGGCTATTCAAACGTTACACAAACATCGAACGGCAAACAGGGGATCTTTGGGTCTCCTCGGTATTGGATGATTACAATCTTGCCCCACGCAGCGGTGGCGCTTTTTGGCGCTGTGTTTTCGACTCCAGAGAGGTCGGGAGTGCCCGGGTGATTAATCGTCACGGCCGATTAAAAATCGAACTGGCTTGTAAGCCGCAATATTGGGGCCACCAATCCCTTGCTTGGCTCATTTGGCTCCTACTTGATGCTTCCAGATCGGGGGCATCGACCATCGACATTTATTTTGGGAGCAGCGTACATTATGCGGCCGCGGCTTCACAACTAAATGGCCATGGATTTGTCTCCCAAAGGCAACAACGATTATTGATGTTTAAGACCCTGAATTAGTTTTTCGATTTAAAAGCGGTTCATCCACAAGATGTCAATTGTTCTCGACGTACCACTTCCAGAAAGCTTCAACACCATCGCTGACCGACACCTTTGGGGCGTAGCCCAGCAACTCGACGGCTTTACTGATATCGGCATAAGTGGACACCACATCGGCCGCAGGCTTTGGTTTATCCACTAGGTTAGCTTTTTGTCCGGCTAGATCCTCAATAAGGCCTACGAATTCCTTCAACCTGGTTGGCTCGCCGCGGCCGAGATTGATGATTTCATAGCCCAGCGGTCGATCGATTGCCGCCATGGCGCCATTTGTGATGTCCTCCACAAAGGTCCAGTCCCGGTACATTTCGCCACCATTGTAGATGGGGATTTGTTTTCCCTTGGTGATGCTGTCGGCAACTAAATAGGCCATCATGTCAGGTCGCCCGTTGGGTCCATAAACCGTGAAGAAACGAATCACCGTGAAGTTTAAGTTATACAGATAGTGGTAAGTATAGCCTAATATCTCGGCCGCTCGCTTAGCGGCGGCATAGGGCTGTAGCGGCCGGTCGCAGGGGTCCGTTTCGACGAAGGGTATGTGTTTTGTGTCACCGTAAACAGACGATGTTGAAGCAAAAACGAAATTGCTCACTTCTGTAAAACGAGCGGCATCCATCAAGTGCTGCGTACCGATATAATCGACCTCGACGTAAAAATCGGGTGCTTCCACAGCGGGACGGACGCCTGCCATAGCTGCCAGATGAGCTACGGCGTCAAATCTTTCTTCTTCGAATATGTGTATCATTCGTGGCCGATCGCGAATATCCGCCTCAATCATTCTAAAGTTTGGGAATTGATTTAGTCTTTTTTCATTGGCCCTTTTTTTTGCCGGGTTGTAATAATCGTTGAAGTTGTCGAGGCCGATAACGTCATCACCTCGCCTGGCCAATTTCTGGGCTAGGTTGCTGCCGATGAAGCCGGCCGCACCGGTTACCAATACTTTCATTTTCACTCCGCTATCGATGAACGATGATAAAAGTTTAGCCTTCTGGCTCTTTGGCGCCGGACGGGCGAATATCTTGGACGATTAGCTGGAGGTCGCGGCGGCCGTTCCATTCATTTACGCTGACTGTATAAACCAGATCAACGCGATCTGGAAGATTCCCGGCCCATTCGCCTTGTCGAAAGGCGATACAAGGCCGCTTCACCTGCCCGTCGCCAACCCAGAGTTGTAAGTGAGTGTTGTCTTGCCCAACGACGCGCTGTCCGTATACGTGAACATCCCGGCTCATTAGGACCGGCAGAGGATTTCCGTAACCGGTTGGCTCCAATTTTTTTAAGAAATCGTGCAATGCCCAATCGATTTCGGCGATATCAAGTTCGGCGTCTATGGGGATAACCGGCGCCAAATCCTGGCCTTCCAACTCGAAATAGGCAATCTGCATCATTTCCTCTCGAAATTCCGACAAGTTTGTATTCTCAAGCGTAAAGCCTGCCGCTTGGGCATGCCCGCCATGACGCTTGAGCAAGTGTTCAACCTGATCGAGCGCATTGGTAATGTGAAATTCGGGGATTGAACGGCAAGAGC
>JAHEJP010000198.1 GCA_024638855.1 Chloroflexota bacterium | reverse complement strand
GAATTGTGGAACTGGAGGTGGTCCCATTCTGAGAATTTCTGAAGGATTGGGAGCCCGCTCAAATCTTCTCGTGTTCTAATTGCTTTTACCAGGGCTTTAATGCTCTGGTGGCATTCGACGATATAATCGCCGATCAATTTTTAAGTCCTTGTGGTCGCCGACTGGGCCGTGACCTGGTAAGAGAACATATGCATCTTTTTGATCAAGTTCATCCAATATGTTACTCAGCTTATCCGTGTATCCGTTAGCCAGAAAGGGACATGTGTCCACAAATAGAAGATCGCTCATGAATAAAATACTTTCGGAAGGGATTGACAAGACCACATCGTTTCTGATGTGCTCATTTTGGTAGCCAATCAATTTGACCGCTCTGTTTGAGCCATGGATTTGTAAACGTCCGGTGAAGGCAATATCAGGCAAGCGTTTCTCCAATTGTGGCATTGTTCCTAAGATCGCCTGGTAACAAGCTATCTCCGTCTGAAGATGTCGCTTTTTAGTCTCCTCAAGTTCCACTTCAAATTCAGAAGTGAGATCTTTAAGCGGGTGACCGAATTGGCTTTGAACCAATCATATTCCTCTTGCCCCTCGCTCTGAATTAAGCGTCAGAAATCGGTGCTGGCGATGATACGGGTATCTCTATCGAAGACTTGGTTACCCCAAATATGGTCATTATGAAAATGGCTATTGACGACCAAGCCGACGGTTTTCTCGTTAAGTTTTCGGCGGTTTTTTTTATTCTGGCCGCAGCTTGGACTGTGATGAAAGTATCAAATACCAGACAATAATCGCCCAAGTCAAGGATACCCGAATTGCTGACTACTCAGTCTCCTTGGCGGTGTACGGCGGCAAAAACACGGTCAGCTAACTGCTCAATGTTGAAATGGGGCGCCATACTGGAATCTGGATCCAGATCCACAATTTCTCCTGAAATATCCCTATCCATCTTCGCTCTCATTCTGTCCAGATAATAAAAAATACTAGGATAAAAGTCAGCGACAAACGACACAGGTATCACTGCACGCCGTTATTCATCCCCACGTCCTAACCAGCCGGACCTTTTTTCTTGATTCTACAGTACTGAATGGTGATGCAACTACAGGAAAGTAGGAAGCACGCGCTATTTCCAGTGATATTGCCACATTCTATACTTTCACAATAAGTGTGATCTCCAGGAGCTTACATTTGGCATGTAAGTCTCCTGATTGCCAGAAGCGAGTCAAGTTATGCGCCGTATCAAACATCATCATACCGGCCAGGCGTTAGTCGAGTTCTCCTTAATCCTGGTCGTTGTACTGCTGATCATCTTCGTCATTGTCGAAGGTGGTCGCCTTTTTCAAGGTTGGGTAACCGTACAGAATGCCGCTCGTGAGGGTGGGCGATATGCTATCACCGGTTCCTATGAACCTGACTGTCTTTTGAACGTGCCAGCTTGTCCCGATCCAAGGGTTTATTCCATTAAGGACGAGGCCATCGTGGCTTCGTCAGGTTTGAGTATTGATCCAACCGCGGGTTTTGATGAGCCTCGTTATCATGAGGTGGAGGTCTTCGGCGTCAATCAGTACGATTCCTGGCAAGAGGAATACGCTGGAGACGCCGGCCGGCCGGTCATGGTGCGGGTCATTTATCGAATGCCCGTTATCACCCCTTTGCTGAGACCGATAGCCGAGTCTGTGCCGTTGGTTGGACAGGTCGTTTTAAACAATGAAGTCTTTGACCAGACCAACAATACTCGGGCTGAAAATACCCCGCCTGATTTGCCGCCACCGCCCACGCCAGGTCCACCGGTCGCCGATCTGCAGATCGAAAAGAGCGGCATGCCATCCGTTGTATTGATTAATGAACCGATTGATTATTTACTACGGGTGACTAATCATGGCCCGAAGGAAGCCAAGGGCATCACCGTTGTCGATACCTTGCCCCCTGGGACAACCTTTGTTTCCGTCTCGCCCTCAACATATTGCAGCCATGATGCAGGTGTCGTGACCTGTAATCCACCTAATCTTCCACGAGGTGTGGTTTACGATATCAGTATCCGGGTGTTGGCACCAGCCGCGCCACCGCCGTCCCCAGGTGAAATCATCAACGAAGCAACGGTTAATGGTGCAGCCATCGATGATGACCCGTCCAACAATACGGCCACGGTTTCAACGCTGGTCGTTCTAGCCAACACAGTTGTTGACATCGAGGTGGTCAGCAAAGATGATTTGCCAGACCCGGTTGTCGTCAACCAGCTGCTAACTTACACCATCGTCGTGCGTAATAATGGCGTGGACGAAGGTACGGCTGTAACCTTGATTGACCCGCTTCCGGCCAGCGTATCTTTTGTGAGCGCCACGGCCTCCCAGGGGAGTTGCGATGAGAGCAGCGGCACAGTCTTTTGTACTTTAGGCGACCTGGCAGTGGGCGCCACAGCCTCAGTAGACATTCGCGTAATCGCGCCGGATTCACCCGGTTTAATCATCAATAACGCCAGTGCGGCTGCTGACGAGGTCGATCCTGATCCTAGCAACAATAATCTATCCCAATCGACGACCATATCGCCGGAATGGTCCGATCTCTTTGTGACCAAAACCGATTCGCCCGATCCGGCTCCTGTGGCTGAAGATTTAGTCTATACCGTTCAAGTTGGAAACAATGGGCCGGCCGATGCGACTAATGTGACCATTACCGACGTTTTGCCCGGTTCGGTGAATTATGTCTCGGCGACGCCTTCTCAAGGCACCTGCGCCGAAGGAGGCAATACCGTCGTCTGTAATCTAGGCACGGTCCCAGCCTTCGGCGTGGCTACCGTCGATATTGTGGTCAGCCCTACCAAGACTGGCACAGTTGTTAACCAGGTCACGGTGAATGGCGATCAAGACGATCCCAACACAGTTAACGATAGTAATACGGCTACAACAAGCATTGTGCCCAAGGCCGATATGAGCATTACCAAAACAGCTTCGCCTACTTCACCGCCTGGCGTGGCTGCTGGCGAGCTGTTGACCTATCACATCATGGCCACGAACAATGGCCCTTCGCCTGCTACCAATGTGCAGGTAATCGATTCACTGCCCTTCGATGTGAGCTTTGTGAGAGTGACATCATCACAGGGTAGTTGCAATCGTATTGATTTCAACATCACCTGTAGCCTTGGCAACCTGGCCAATGGCAGCAGCGTCGATATCTTCATCGAGGTTATCCCGCAGCAAGAGGGCGTCATCGTTAATTCCGCCTCGGTAACCAGCAGCCAATATGATCCAAATCCAGTTGATAATACGGCCCGAGATACTTCCTCGGTTGGTGCGCCGATTACGGCCTTCATCACCCTGGATCCAGTCTGCGGCGATACGGGGGCGGCGGTTGTCGTCAATGGTTTTAATTGGCCCACCAACGGCAACAAAGATGTCGACATTTTTTGGGATGCCGAATATTCGGATAATTTGCTGGGTACGGTTAGCAATAACGGAACTGTCTGGTCGATGACGGTTAACGTCCCGGTTGGCGCGACGGATGGCCTTCATACGATTATTGCCAAGCGACAGAACGCCACAGCAAGCGCAGAATTCACTGTTCCATGTCCGGCCCCTAACCTGGTTACTACCCAACCGGCCGTTATCAGCGGTTCGCCGATTGAAGTTGGCGTCCCGGTTTCTTTTGAGGTTGATATCAGCAATATCGGCGATCTGGATGCCATCAGCCAATTTTTTGTCGGGCTCTATTTCGATCCCCCGGTGCCGCCTGTTCCAAGTGACACCCATATTCCTCAGAACTACCGGGTTAAGCTGGTCGCGGTCAGCGGGCTGGCCGTAAGCGCCAGTCAGACCATTTCGATTACGGCCGATAGCGGTTTCAGCCAGCCCGGCCTACACGATGTTTACGTGGTTATCGATTCCGATCCTGGCCCAATCGGAATCATCAATGAACGGGATGAGATGGATAATATTTCTCCCGTGTTACAAGTGAATGTAGTGGACGCGCCTGCAGGAACGCCGACGCCGGTCGGAACACCCGGTCCTACGCCAACGCCGACGACGACGCCGGCTTCGCCCGGAAGTTTAATCGGCCAGGCTTTCTTGACTACTTCTGGTGGCCAAACATTGCCCCAGGCCGGAGTAGAGGTGCGAGCTTACGGGTCGGGCGGATCTTTGTTGGACATCACCTACACCGATTCTGAAGGCACCTATTTCTTCACAAACTTCGCTCCTGGTGATCATACGGTTTCCGCCTGCATCATCATCGACGGTGAATTTTATACATACACAGTTACAGGGGTCACCGTTTTCGCTGGCCTGGTAACAATTGAAGACTTGTATCTAGAAAAAGGACCTTGCGGTTAAGCCCTAGGACAAGAAAGGGATCTTGATTCCATATCCAATGCTGAAGATTGATATGACTAAAGAGGAAAAGAGTTATCGGATCAAGACCATATTGATCCTCCTACTAATAACCGGCATCTCTACTGGAATAATGCTTGGTGCTGCCCGGGCCAGTTCCCCTGAACCCAATTCGCCTGATTCTTTCGGCACAGGCCAGCATATGTCGACTACATCTTTGAGCGGTGCCTTCATCCCGGTAATAAAAGCCGCTGCCGACGGCCGGCTGATGCTGGTCTACAATCATTCGTTGGGCAATGAAGTCGAAAACCCGTATTTTCGCCAGTCCACTGACGGTGGCACGACATGGAGCGATCCGGCTCCCATACAGGATGATGACACGAGCTTGCTCGAGGTTAATCTGGCGTTCGACACAAACAATAAGGCCCATGCGGTTTGGCGCACGGCTAATCAGATCTGGCATGCCCGTGAAGATGAGTGGCCGGCCAGCATCAATAGCAACATCGTCGTATCAGCAACCGGTGAATCTGTCCGCAGTCCAGATATAGCCGTTGCCCCGAACAATACCTTGCATGTCGTTTGGGCTCAGGGTGAAAAGGTCTATCACGCTTATTCGACGGATGGCGGCGAAAGTTGGGAAACGCCCGTTGCTCTCTCGCCGGGAACCGGACAGCGGAAATCGGACGTTCCCGATATCGTTATCGACTCGGCCGGCAATGTTCACATTGTCTGGGAAGAAAGGATCACCTTGCTGCCCCTGCATCATGAAATTCACTATATCAAGGGCACGGTATCACCATCCGACATCACTTGGGATGCCAGTAGTACGCTGCTATCTGCGAGCCTTGACGTGGCCAAAATGCCAGCGATTCAACTGGCTGGCAATATGCTGCATGTCGCCTTCGCGGACCGAATCGATCAATGGACACAATATGCCTACTATGTAAGCTCTACCTTGGGTTCGAATTGGAGTGCGCCACAGGACATCACCCAGGGCGATCCGCTGATCATGAATACCAATATTCCCTTCGTCCTGATGCCGTCTCTCGATGTTTGCAGCGACAAACTAGTTGTCTATTTCCATGGTGCCCTTGAGGAAAATCACATGGAGATGATCATGGGCGTAAACAATGGTGACAACTGGCAAAACCGCGAACAGGTGACGGAAGGTGATATTCGGGCCATCCGGCCATCGCTAGTTTGCGTAGGCGGCATATTACATACTGCTTATGAAGTGATCATTACGCCTAATGTAAATCACCAGATTTATTATGTAGCGGGCATGGCCAATGCTACTTACCTGCCACACATCACCGCAGACTGAGGCAAAACAGAAATGAGTTTAGGTCACTTGGTCGAAAGAACATCGATATCTCGGTTTTCAAATAACAGTGAGGAGAGGTGCCCGCTGATATGAGGCGCTTAAGGAAGATTCTAATTGGCTTAATTATTGTATTGGTAGCCGCAGTTGGTTTGCTGTGGTTCTTTTGGTGGTACCAAATCTCACCGCTGGAGACATTGCAGAGCTCAAAAGGTGTCGAGACGGCGGTAGGTGCCGAGGTTCCAGTCATTCGGAGAATGACGGCAATGAATGCCCATGCCATGGCCGAGCCCGTCGCCCTAGATTGGGCACAAGATGCCCAACTGCTGTCTGCAAGCGCGACATGGCAGACCAGTAGCGACATTTTAAGTGGTGAAGGAGATTGGACGTTGGTCTACTATTCGCCGCAAAATGAGAGCACTGCCTTGATTTCGGTTGTCGAGGAAGGCCCCACTCTAATAAACATCCGTCACCTTGAAGATGAACCACAAATAATCGATCTGGAACAGTGGTTGGTAGATAGCCCGCTCGTCGTCACCCAAGTGTTAAAGGAAGGAGGCGTCGAATTCTTGCGGAGCCAGCCAGGAGCTGTATTAGTCCTTACCCTCAATATGGAAGGACAGGGAGGTTGGAAGGGCAGACTCATTCATAAGGAAACTCGCCGAACCTTCGCCGTTCAACTTGCTGCCGACAGCGATGAAATCATCGCTGTGCAACAAACAGGGTGAAGCTGCGCCTTAGACCCGGAAACAATATCGTGAACATCGATCGGTCGAAACTAGGCGAGAGGAGATAAGAAAATGTTGAATTATTGGAATATACTCAAAGCTATTGGAAGAGAAAGAGGCCAGAGCCTGGTAGAAACGGCCATCTTCTTTCCGATCCTCATATTCATTCTGGCAGGCGCAGTCGAAGTAGGCAATTTGCTTAATACCCAGAACAAGGTGACCACGGCCGCTCGATCGGCGGCCGGATTTGGCGCGGCCCATTATGACCGCGACGACTGGGATGGCACGGCATCAGCGATGGGCCAGGTTGCCCTGAATACCGTCACCCAGACTCTGGAGCTGACGGAGACATTGTGGGATATATGGTCGATCCAGGGCCAGACCAATAGCGATGGTGATGACTTCGATTTTTTCGTGGCCAATCATGTCTATGGCAATCATGTCGTGGTCCCGGCCGCTGCCTGGATCGCGATAGAAGCCGAGGTCAAGGCTGACATCCTGGCCGAGCTCCAATCGACGGGCGTGGAAAACGCCAAAGACCTGGAATTCGTGGCTTCCGTTGCTTATCATAATATTAACACCATCCTGGGTCTGCCTATCTGGCAGTGGACCGGCCTGAGGACCATCCGGGGCCTGACGGTCATGCGTGTCAGCGAGATGCCGCCTTACGTGGGTTGTTCTCTGCTGCCTATTAGCGTCCGTTTCAACCAGTATTCGGTCTATCCATCTAATTGGACACCCGGATTGAAGCTCAATCCCACTCAATACCCAAACGATCAAGTGGCTCTATTCCCGGTAGGCAATGGGCCGAATGGTTTCAAGCATCCCAATCCGGCTCCCGTGTATGTGAATGGGAATACCCCGCCGGCCTTACGCGCACCTTCGTTTGATAGAAATTGGCCAGGTGTACCATTAGTCGATGCCCAACCTGGTTACGTTTATTGGGCCCGAGAAGAGGGTCCAGCGGGCAGTTTCGGTTGGCTCAGTTGGCGAGAGCCATCAAGCTCTGAAAATCTGCGTGATAGCTTAACCTGGCCCGGCAATTTTCTGGACCCAGATGAAGGCTATCCCGGTAGTCCGGCCGATATGGGCACGACGGGCGACCCACCTGAGGATCAAACCGGTGATGGGCTTGGTGATCTGAATATCGGCGAATGGGTCGAAAATTCCACCGGCAATATCAGTTCGGCCTCTGACATTATTGAAGGTTATATCAATAGCGGTACACCTGTCACCCTGATCGTCACCGACCAAACCAATGGCTCAACGGGCTCAAATGCCAATTACCGGGTTGCTGGTTTTGCTATTGTCAGAATCCTTGGCTACAGTTTCCAAGGCAGCAGCGCGAATAAATGGATACTATTTGAATTTGTCGATTGGGGCGCCGAGTGCGTTACCCTCGACTAGAATGACATCTCGGTTTCCAAAATAAACATTGGCATAACGCGATAACGAAGCGGGTGCACGAAAGAACTGTCAGGAAACGGTAGCCTAAACTGTTAGATTGCGCCGGACAAAGTATCAGTCTGTTCAACAACTGACAGCTGGTTTGGAGACTCCGACAAAGCAAGGGAAATGACATGCAGCAGGGTAATGATAATTTACATATTGAAGAAGTTGGAGAGATAACAATCAAACTAAGGTTTGGTATGCCATTAAACAAATTACGGCGCATCATTCGCACGTCAAATTCTACGACTCTGGCCGATTCCGGGCAGAGCATCGTGCTCGTGGCGTTAATGTTTGTGATTTTATTGCTTTTCGTAGCCTTGGCTGTCGATGTAGGCTTTGCTTTTGTGCGCAGCTCCCAATTTTCCGCCGCCGTCGATGCGGCCGCTCTGGCTGGGGTGGTTGACTTGGATCCCAGCACCAACGATACAGCCGCGGCTGATGTGCGAGCCGAACAGTTCCTGGCTGCAAACGGTTGGTCGGTAGACACCCTGTTGGATATGAGCACCGACCGTTCGCTGACGGTGCAAGGTTTACCCAATTATACGCTCACGGCAACCTGGCCTGTGGATTTCTTTTTCGCCAGGCTCATAGGCTTCACCAACTATCCGATCACCCATTCGGCCACAGGCGCTTTTTTTGCCCAGGCGGAGATCCTGACGACCAGCGCGGCCGAGCATGGCCACGTTCGCAAAGCCAGCCAATTCATATATGGAATAGACGCTTGCGCCGAACAAGGCGATCCAGTTTCTCCCCGTAAATCGACGGTTGCATCGCCGAACAGCGACCGGGCTCAATTTGGAGGCGTTTATCGTTACCGGATCGTCGCCAGCGATGTTTATACCCACTCCAATGTCCTGCGGATTGAGCTATTTGATCCGGATTCTTACAACAACCAGGGAGATGCTGCTCTGGTTACTCATACGCTGTCGGACGGCCGGCCGGCCGAAAACGTGAGCTGTAGCGCCACGACCGCCGGTATGGGCGATAGTTGTGTCGTCCCGACCGGCGAAAGTATCTATGCCGTCAACCAAAATCCGTATTGGTTGCAGCGAGTGGATGAAAACTGGCATGATGATTGCACGCCTAATTCTGGCGACCAGTATGGCCAGGTTATCACGAGCTACGAGCTCTATTATATTGACGATTCGGGTAACAGGCAGGATATCGCCAGCTATACCGTCGATAATGCACGAGATTACACTAATAGCGATTTGCGTTGGGTTTCGCCTGGCGCGCCCGGTAGCCCGGTGCCAGCTGATTCGGGTAGCTTCGAGGTCGACCTGAGTGGTATCCCCCTTAGCCCCGAGGGCCTTCGCACTGTCCAGATGGACGTCAAGGCAAATGACGGTTCAGGGAAAAATACATGGGACCTGTGGGCCGGCCCGCCGTCTAGTTACTTCACGGCCAAAGGTATTCCGGCGTTGAGCCCCGATGTCAACATCCGCAATGTGCAATTAGCTAATAGTCCAGCCGCCTATTATATAAAGGGCGTATCCGTTTACGCTTTGGGACGTTTGCCAGTGACACATTATGTTAATGGCAATCAGATTAAGCTACCTTTAACGCCAATCGAGTCGACGCTGGGTGGCGGCGCTATGTATGCCACCCTGTTTGATTATGATACCGCTGCACCGCCACCAACCATTTTTTATACCATTGATACGGTCGCTGAAAGCGACTTTAAGATGTATTCATCAGTGGTCGCTTCGCCGACTGGGGGACATATTGGAACCGAGGCCGATCCGCTGCAGACTTCTTGTGAGGAAAGCACTGATTGTAACGCCCGGTGGATGGCGCCCCAGCTGGCCATGGGCATCCCAGATGTCTTTTTCTTCGGCGGCAAGCTGGAAGCCAACTATACGCCGAGCCAAGATGATCACGTCTGGTCGGTAGCGGTGACGGCTGGCCGACCATTTCTCACAAGGTAGAACAGACGCGGCTCTGGTTGCCG
>JAHEJP010000197.1 GCA_024638855.1 Chloroflexota bacterium | reverse complement strand
CTGAAATCAAAAAAAACAATCAACGGATAATCAATCAACGGGATCACTCGAGGATTCGAGCCTCCCAGTTCCCGTTCACTATCCCGTTCGCACAGACTTGCACTGACGTTGCAGAACGAAATAGATTCCAAAATTCATTCGCCAAACCCAATCATCTGGTGCCCGTTACCTGTTTTTATCAAATTCGAAATGCCTTAAAAAACGCCCATCAACTTTGGCTAGCCAACTCCGGATGTGATAGAATGAACGTTCTGCCTATCGCCAATAACACTGGTGGGTTAGCCGGGAAGCAAGGTAAAAACGCTGCTTCAGACAGCAATTGAAGGAAAGTTATGTCCCAGGACAAAATCGTAGTGCGCGGGGCGCGAGAACACAATCTTAAAGACATTACAGTCGAGATCCCGCGCGATCAACTAGTCGTCATAACCGGCCTTTCAGGCTCGGGTAAATCTTCTTTGGCCTTCGATACCATCTTCGCCGAAGGCCAGCGACGATACGTCGAATCTTTATCCGCTTACGCCCGCCAATTCCTCGGCCAGCTTGAAAAACCAGAGGTCGACCAAATTGAAGGGCTAAGCCCGGCCGTATCCATCGACCAAAAAGGCGTCAGCCATAATCCTCGTTCCACCGTGGGTACAGTGACCGAAATTTATGATTATTTACGTCTCTTATTCGCCCGGGTCGGCACGCCCCATTGTCCCAATTGCGGTCGCCCAGTGCATCCCCAATCGGCCGAACAGATTGTCGAAAGCGTTGAGCGTATGCCCCTGGATACACGCATCCAGATCCTGGCCCCGCTGATCAAGGACCGCAAAGGCCACCATCAAGGTGTATTTGAGGATGTTCGTAAGGCCGGCTTCGTCCGCGTTAGGGTCAACGGCCAGGTTCATCAAGTCGACGAGGACATCGAACTCGATCGCTACAAAAATCACTCCATCGAGGCCGTCGTCGACCGCCTCATCGTGCGCCACACGCCGGCCGACAAAAGCGAAGATGCCCAGGCCGCCAGATCCCGCTTGACCGATTCCATCGAGACCGCGCTTCGCTTGGGAAATGGCGTCGTCATCGTAGACGATGTGTCCGATCCCGAAAATAGCACCGACCACTTCTATTCAGAACATCTCTCTTGCGCCTTCGACGGCACCAGCGTGCCCGACATTGAACCGCGCACATTCAGCTTCAACAGCCCCCACGGAGCCTGCCCTGATTGCCAGGGGCTGGGTACCAAGAAAGAGATCGAGCCGGATCTGGTTACGCCCAACAAGGATCTGAGTTTAGCCGATGGCGCGATAGTCGCCTGGCCAACTGAGGATAAACAAGGCTATTATTGGCAGCTCCTGAAAGCTACGGCCGATCACTTCAACATACCGGCCAATTTACCCTATAGCCAGCTAAACGAAGCTCAGCGGCATGTATTATTATTCGGCAGCGGCCAAGAGGAAATCAAGGTTATATACGTCAATCGAGAAGGGCACCAGCGGACCTACAGCACCAAGTTTGAGGGCGTCGTTCCCAATCTCCAACGCCGTTACCGAGAATCAACATCCGACTACGTTCGCAACAAGTTAGAAGACTTCATGGTCAACCGGCCTTGCAGCACTTGTGAAGGCACGCGTCTACAGCCGGTAGCCCGGGCGGTGGATATTGCGAGTGAAACCATATCGGAGCTCACTGGCAAGCCCGTGGTTCGCATCTTATCCTGGGTAAGCGAATTGCGAGATGAGGCCAACACACCTCTGACCAATCGCCAAAAAATCATCGCCAGGCCCATTTTGAAAGAAGTTCGCGCCCGGCTGGAATTTATGATCAACGTCGGCCTGGATTACCTGACACTGGACCGCTCGGCCGGATCGTTGAGCGGCGGTGAAGCCCAACGCATCCGCCTGGCCACCCAGATCGGCAGCCGGCTCATGGGCGTGCTCTACGTGCTGGATGAACCCAGCATTGGTCTGCACCAGCGCGACAACGAGCGCCTGATTCGTACTTTGAAAGGCATGCGCGATTTGGGGAATACAGTGCTGGTCGTCGAACATGACGAAGAAACCATGCGGATGGCCGATTGGATCGTGGACCTTGGCCCTGGCGCTGGTAGAAATGGTGGCTGGGTTGTCGCCGAAGGGACCATCGATTCGATCATCAATAACAAAAAATCGTTGACCGGCGATTATCTAAGCGGCCGGAAGTGCGTACCCGTACCCGAAGATCGTCGCGCTGGAACAGGCCAATCCTTGTTAGTGAAGGGAGCTAATGAAAACAACCTGAAGCATATCGATGTCGAGATCCCCCTGGGTAAATTCATTTGTATCACCGGCGTCAGCGGCAGCGGCAAGAGTTCATTCTTGATTGAGATCCTCAGCAAACGACTCTACCAGGTCTTCTACAAATCCAAAGATCTGCCCGGAGCCCATGAGACCATCGATGGACTCGAAAACCTGGATAAAGTCATCGAGATAGATCAAAGTCCGATCGGCCGCACGCCGCGATCCAATCCGGCCACCTACACCAATTTATTCGGTCCAATACGAGACTTGTTCGCCAGCATGCCCGAGAGCAAGCTCAGAGGTTATAAACCCGGTCGCTTCAGCTTCAACGTCAAAGGTGGGCGTTGCGAAGCATGTCAGGGACAGGGCCAAAATCGTATCGAAATGCAGTTCCTGCCGGACATTTACGTGCCTTGTGATGTCTGTCATGGCGCACGCTACAACCGGGAAACATTGCAAGTCACCTACAAAGATCTGAACATCGCCCAAGTCTTAGATTTGAGCGTCGAAGAGGCCTTGGAATTCTTCACCAACATCCCACCGATTCGGCGCAAGCTCCAGACATTGACCGAAGTCGGCCTGGGCTACATTCACCTGGGCCAGTCGGCCACGACTCTGAGTGGCGGTGAGGCGCAGCGCGTCAAGTTGAGCCGCGAACTATCCAAGATCGCCACCGGCAAGACCATCTATATCCTGGACGAGCCATCGGTCGGTTTGCATGCTCACGACGTTGCAAAATTGATTCAAGCCCTCAATCGTTTGGTTGATAAAGGAAATACGGTCATTATCATCGAGCACAACATGGACATCATCAAGGTAGCCGACCATATCATCGATTTGGGGCCAGAGGGCGGCGACCTGGGTGGAGAAATCATTGCCCAGGGTACACCAGAGCAAATCGCCGCCACGGACCATTCTTATACCGGGCATTTTCTCAAGCATTATTTGAACGGCCAAGCACGGGGCAGCTGCTGATCGCCATCGACGATGATAGTAAAGCACAAATAAAAAAACGGCCCCGCCACAAATAATACGACGGGACCGTTGAGTTTTACGGTTCTAAAAGCTTAAGCTTAGGCAGCTTCGAATTCGCCTTCGATGATATCTTCATCATTAGTTTCGCCAGCCTCCTGGCCGTAACCAGGAACCCCGTTACCGCTTTGCCCAGGGTTACCAGGTTCTGCCTGGTACGCAGCTTGGCCAATGGCCATACTGGCCTGTTGCAGCGCCTGGGTCAATTGCTGGATGCGACTCGTATCTTCGCCAGTCATGGCCTCTTTCAATTCGGCGATTTTTGCCTCGACATCCTGCCGTATATTAGCCGGAACCTGGCCATTCATGCCACCTAAAGACTTCTCAACTTGGTAAATGATATGATCCGCTTGGTTGCGCGCTTCAATCAGGTATCGGCGTCGTTGATCCGCGTCCGCATTTTGCTGCGCTTCGTTCACCATACGATCGACATCATTTTCCGAGAGATTCGTCGAAGCGGTGATAGTGATCTGCTGGCTTTTGCCGGTCGCCTTATCTGTCGCGCTCACACTCAGTATGCCATTGGCATCGATGTCAAAGGCAACCTCGATTTGAGGGATGCCCCTGGGCGCGGCTGGAATGCCTTCCAACCGGAAAACGCCCAGCGTGTTGTTATCGGCCGCCATCTGACGTTCACCCTGCAAGACATGTACGTCAACTGCCATCTGGCTATCTTCGGCCGTGCTAAATATCTCAGACTTACGAGATGGGATAGTCGTGTTCCGCGGGATGAGGGTCGTCATGACCCCGCCCAAAGTTTCTAACCCGAGGCTGAGGGGTGTAACGTCTAGTAACAAGACATCGTTCACCTCGCCCGCTAGCACGCCGGCTTGCAAAGCAGCGCCTAAGGCCACAACCTCATCTGGATTGACGCTCTTATTAGGCTCTTTGCCGGTCAATTCATTGACCAACTCCTGAACCATAGGCATCCGTGTCGCGCCGCCGACTAAGACGACTTCGTCCAGCTGGCTGGCCTGCATGCCAGCATCTTCAAGCGCCTGGCTGACTGGAGACTTCAAACGCTCGATCAGGTCGGCCGTCAATTGCTCGAATTTAGAACGGGACAGATTCATTTGCAGATGCTTTGGCCCGCTGGCATCAGCCGTGATGAAGGGCAGGTTGATTTCTGTTTGCATAGTGGTGGAAAGTTCGATCTTAGCCTTCTCAGCCCCTTCCCGCACTCGTTGTAGCGCCTGCCTGTCCTGACTCAAGTCGATGCCCTGGTCGGTCAGGAATTGTTCGACGATCCAGTCACTAATGGCCTTGTCCCAATCATCTCCACCCAGATGGGTATCGCCGTGAGTAGCTTGGACTTCTACGAGGCCTTCGCTCACTTCAAGAACAGACACGTCAAAAGTGCCGCCTCCCAAGTCAAAGACCAGGATAGTTTCATCTTTTTCCTTATCCAGCCCATAGGCCAAAGCCGCCGCTGTAGGTTCGTTGATGATACGCAGAACTTCCAGTCCTGCAATTCGACCAGCATCCTTGGTCGCCTGCCGCTGGCTATCATTGAAGTAGGCCGGAACGGTTATGACAGCCTTTGAAACAGGCTGCCCCAGAAAGTCTTCAGCATCCTTCTTCAATTTACCCAGCACCATGGCCGAAATCTCTTGTGGCGTATAGCTTTTACCCGAATAAGGGATTTTGACGCGAACATCACCCTGCGGTCCCGCTTCAATAGTAAAAGGAACTCGTGCTCTTTCTTCATTTGTTTCTGGGTCATCAAATCGGCGACCAATGAACCGTTTGACGGAAAACACTGTATTTTCAGGATTGATCGTCGACTGTCGCTTGGCGGTTTGTCCAACCAGACGCTCGCCATTCTTATTGAAAGCCACGACCGATGGCGCCAAACGGCCGCCTTCGGCCGTCGAAATGACGGTGGATTCTCCACCTTCCATGACGGCAACAACCGAATTGGTTGTTCCTAAGTCAATGCCAATAATTTTGCTCATTCTCTTTAATTCTCCTAATTTGATTATTCACCCGTCTCGTAAGGGTGATAAGAATTCTGTTCATCCTGGCAACTCGCCTGGCAAGTGATTTGCAGGCATTTGTTCCAGGCAGATGTTCGATATTTCCATTTAGCCACAATATATTTTCAACGGCTATTTGCGCCGAATTAGAAACGCAGGCTGTTCGTAATTTGTTCGTGACATTAGTTTAAGTAAGCAACATTAGAAATGTGTTGGTTAACTGTATAAATTCTGTTAACGGAAGAGAGCTGACTTGTTTTTTTGGCCATCTTTTGGAGGCTTTCCGATCATTGACAAAGACTTGTACAGTGGCTAGAATGGACACATAATTTGGTTAATTATGATCTTATGCCAGATAGTAGATTAACTAATTTGGCTTTGAATAGTAACCTTTTTCAAGTTACACCTTATTTGTAAACCCAACCAATTATTCACCATCGTTCCATTAACCAAACATGCAACTATCTGGTTACCTCGTCGAAAATCGATGAATTTATTTTTCGCAGATTTCCTGCCATCTAATCAACCCTAAAGGAGACCCCATGACTTTTAATTTACCCCCCTTACCTTATGCAGAAGATGCCCTGGAACCATATATTGATGCCCGGACCATGGGTATTCATCACGATAAGCATCATGCCGGCTACACCAATAACCTAAACAATGCCCTTAGTGGGCATCCTGACCTGGCTGGAAAGAGCGTCGAAGAGTTAGTGGGATCTCTCAACAGCTTACCGGAGTCCATTCGAGCTGCTGTTCGTAATAACGGTGGCGGCTACGCCAACCACAGCCTCTTTTGGACGATCATGGCTCCAGGAGCTGGCGGCGCGCCAACAGGCGATCTTGCCAGCGCTATCGACAAAGCCTTCGGCAGTTTTGATAGCTTCAAAGAAACCTTCTCCAAGGCGGCAGCGACACGTTTTGGTTCCGGGTGGGCCTGGCTGTACGTTGATGCTTCTGGCAAGCTAGCTGTAACATCAACGCCGAATCAGGATACGCCTTTAATGGAAGGCGGCAAACCGATTTTGGGCCTGGATGTTTGGGAACACGCCTACTACCTAAATTACCAGAACAGGCGACCCGATTACATCGCTGCCTGGTGGAATGTCGTTAACTGGAATGCTGTAGCTGAATATTACGCAGCCGCTAAGTGACGTTCTGGGTTATTGGCTGTTGGCTTAAATAAAGCGGCAAATGGTGGCTGAGGTTGATATAATTGGGAAAAGATCGATCTGGCCTAATTTGCCTGAGCGGTCGATGACTTTTTTTCATTAGCACTGATTAAAAAGTAATGATTGCCAAAAGTTTCAGATAAGGAGAACCTTCATGACCCATATTGTGACCAGACTCTGTTTACGCGACACGGCTTGCATCGACGTGTGTCCCGTAGAATGTATGATTCTCGGTTTGCCGGAGAACGAATGGCCCTGGCTGTATATCGACCCAGATACATGCATAGACTGCGGCGCTTGCGTCCCCGAGTGCCCATATGAAGCCATTTTCCCTGAAGAGGAAGTACCTTTCGATCTTGAGATTCGCCCAGGCCAATGGATCACCAATACGAAAGAGCTGCTGCCTGATGGCCAGCCTTTCGAAGGTGAAGTTGACGGCCATCCGGTCAAGTTGCTAAATGCTAAAGAATTGGCCGGTGGTGAGATTCTCGACCTGACCGAGGATATTGCGCCTAATTACGAATTCTTCACAGCCGGTCCAGGGTACGACGCCCTCGACATGTAGGCTCAATCACTCACAAATTTCAGGGCTACCTGAACATTCTCAAGGGAAGCTATTCCCTTGTCATGACCGAATTGGTCATATTGGTACTTGGCTTAAGTATCGATGACCAATTCGGTTTTTTTCGCACAACGCTACAGAATAGGAAAACCAATGATTGATGAATACCGAACCGAAAGAGACTCGCTTGGGGAAATTAAAGTGCCGGCGACTGCCTATTGGGGTGCCCAGACACAGAGGGCCGTCCACAATTTCCCAATTTCAGGACTAGTCCAATACCGGGCATTTATTTGGGGCATGGCCACAATTAAACGAGCGGCGGCCGAGGTGAATTTTTCACTGGATTTGTTCCAAGACGTGCTTGCTGGTGATGATGAACGGCCAATTTCTGGAGAAATGATCGCCCAGGCCATCATGGAAGCGGCCGACGAGGTTATCGACAATAAGTGGGCCGCTCAATTTGTGGTTGATCCCATCCAGGCTGGCGCAGGCACCAGCCATAACATGAATGTGAACGAGGTCATCGCCAATAGAGCCAATGAAATTCTAGGTTATGGGCTATCCGAATCAAAGAAACCTGTTCACCCCAATGACCATGTCAATATGGCCCAGTCTACCAATGACACCATTCCCACCGCTATTCGTCTAGGTTGTTTGTGGCGAATGGAGGAATTGTTGACTACCCTGGACACGTTGGCCGCTGCCCTCAATCTAAAAGCTGCCGAATTTGATATCATCATCAAAAGCGGGCGCACGCATTTACAAGACGCCGTTCCCGTGCGCTTAGGCCAGGAGTTCGGCGCCTACGCACGCTCCGTGCAAAGAAACAGAGAAAAGATCGCCGCGGCCGCAACCAGCCTGGAACGCCTGGGAATAGGCGGGACGGCAACCGGGACAGGTCTGAACGCTCATCCGGCCTATCATCACCGCATGGTAGAAACGCTTAAGCGGTTGACTGGTCTTTCCCTGACCGGATCAGACGATCTTTTTGAATCCATGCAAAGTATGGGCGACATGGTCCATTTTAGTGGCGCCATTCGCACCTTGGCCCAGGATTTGTCGCGGATCGCCAATGACTTCCGGCTCCTATCTTCTGGTCCTAGCACGGGGCTGGACGAGATCAGGTTGCCGGCCGTTCAACCGGGTTCCTCTATCATGCCCGGCAAAGTAAATCCCGTGCTGGCCGAAATGCTCAACATGGCAATGTACCAGGTAATGGGCAATGATATGACCGTCCTAATGGCCGGGCAGGCCGGGCAACTCGAACTAAATGTGATGATGCCCATCATCGCCTATAACCTCTTCCAAAGCATGGACATCGTTATTAACGCTGTCAACGCTTTCACCGAAAAGTGCGTGCTCGGTGTCCAGGCCAATAGCGAAAAGGCCCAAGGTTGGCTGGCCAAGAATGCCATCTTGGTTACCGCTCTGAATCCGGTCATCGGTTATCAAAAAGGCGCTGAGGTCGCCAAGGAAGCGATGAATACCAACCGGACGGTGCGAGAGGTGGTGATCGAAAAAGGTTATTTGACGGCCGGTGAGGCTGACCGACTTCTGGATGTCCACTCTCTTACCGAGGGCGGCATACAAGGCTGATTGACTTTTACCGCGAGGACTTTGGGACAACAAAGATCGTTTTCCTGCATGATACAAATCAGTAAAGATGATCAGCAGTCGGTATTAGAAGCCTTGCTCAAGGCCTATCCGCTCGAGGCCTGTGGTTTCATGGCCGGCAACAATGGCATAGTCAGCCGCCTATATCCCGTGGAAAACGTTTTAGACAGCCCACATGCTTACTACATGAATCCAACCCAACAATTAGAGGCCATGCTGGATTTAGAGGAACGCGGCTTGGAGATGCTGGCCATCTATCATTCTCATCCGCACGGACCGGAGACACCCTCCACGTCCGATATCGCCCGGGCCACCTATCCGGAATCAGCTTACGTGATAATATCACTGGCCGACAAGCAGAAACCATCAGTTCGAGCTTTCACCATTGTGGACGGCCGGGTTGAGGAAATAACGTATCGCGTGATTTAGCCTAGAAACGCGCCAATACCCGCAACTAGAAATGCCTTTTGGGGTTAATAAAGATGCGACATACCAGCCTTGGCACTATAATTTTAATTCGTTCTAAGGGATAGGATGACGACTTTTTTTTATATACTTTTGTCAGCCTTGATTGGTTACTTTCTTGGAGCTATTCCAGTCGGTTATTTATTGGTCAAGGTCACAAAAGGCATTGATCTAAGAGATTTTGGAAGCGGGCGGACAGGGGGCACCAACTCATTCCGCGCCGGCGGTGTGGCCGTAGGTATCCTGACCTCTATATTAGACGTTCTAAAGGCGGCCGTAGCTGTTTGGGTTGTGCGGGCTTTGTTTGCCGATCAATTAGCTGCAGACTGGCTTCCCTGGGCAGAAGCCATCAGCGGTGTCTTCAGCGTGATCGGTCACAATTGGTCGGTATTCCTGGGTTTCACCGGTGGAGCTGGAACCGGGCCAAATGTAGGCTGGGCAGGCGCTATATGGTTTCCGATCGTGCCCATCGCCATCGTGGTAGTTCTTGGCGTCTTACGTTTCATCGGCATTGCTTCTATTGCTTCTATGGCTATGTCAGCTGCTATCCCTATAGCTTTCGCAGTTCTTTACCTGGCTGGAGTAGAACCTTACGATAGTACGCTGGCTTATATCGTTGGTGGAATCGTCGCCGCTGGGATCATCGCCTGGTCTTTACGGCCTAATATCAAGCGCCTGCTAGCTGGAAATGAAAGGATAGTGGG
>JAHEJP010000196.1:2533-9803 GCA_024638855.1 Chloroflexota bacterium | reverse complement strand
TTGTAAAAGTGCTAAAATATTAATCATGAGCGGTTGCGTTTCTACGAATTTTCACTTTGGTCGGTAAAAAATCGTATCTTACACAATCGCTCTTCCTACGTCATTTTGGCGAAGGTATTGAAAATAGCACATACGTTCTATCATGTCAAGGATGATTTTTGTTATCAGCTTGCTGTTGGGGATTGCTTTCCTTTACTTTGGTTTTAGAAAGCCAGCCTCGGAATAGGCTGCTTATGCACCGTAAGACTGGCCCAATCTTGGTGATAGAAGCCGTGTTAGGGAGTAAAGTATTAACCCTCAAAACCAATCGGCCGTATTCCTGCCAAATAGTGACATCCATCACTTCCCCCACTCCCGTTCCATCTGCTAAACTACTATAGGATTGCTGGGCCAACATCATAAATTGAGTCGATCAAGTTCACTGGCATACCCAGGATCACTGAGTCACAGTGCCTAGCAACCGGGTGGTCCGAGTTGAACATCCATGAATCCAACCGTCGTCCTACGAACTGACAAATTGACCAAACGTTACGGCCCGCTGCTCGCTGTCGACAAGTTAAGCCTCGACATAGTCCAGGGGGAACTCTTTGGCTTCCTTGGACCCAACGGCGCCGGTAAAACCACCGCCATCAACATGATGTGCGGCCTGCTCGAGCCTGACCAGGGCCGGGTCTTCATCCACGGCCGCTTGCTGTCCCGAAATGGCGCCGGCAGCCGGCCCCTCGTAGGCGTCTGCCCCCAGAACAACATCCTCTGGGAGAAATTAACTTGCCTCGAACAACTCCAATTCGTCGGCGAAGTATATGGTCTTCCGAGACACGCGGCTCGGCGGCGGGGCGAAAAATTGATCGACGATCTAGATTTGGCGGCCAACCGCGATCAGTTAGCCGGCCGACTTTCTGGGGGCACCCAGCGTCGCTTAAACCTGGCCCTGGCCTTGGTTCACGACCCCGAGATATTGATCCTTGACGAACCTGAAGCCGGACTGGATCCCCACAGCCGGGTCCGCGTCCGCGACTACATCAAAGACCTGACCCGGGTTAAGACAATAATCCTGACCACCCACAACATGGATGAGGCCGATAGACTCGCCGACCGGGTAGCCATTATCGACCACGGCCGCTTGCTGGTTTTAGACACACCCCAGACCCTTAAACAAAGTGTAGGGCAAGGGGACGTCATTGAAATAATCTTGACCGAAGGCCACCACGGCCCCCGCGCCGACCACCCCGCCTATCCCGACCTGGAAGCGCGCCTCTCTTCGCTGCTGCCTGGCGCCCAGGTAACCGTCGGCCATGATACTTTGACCGTACGATCTCTGAACGCGGTAAACCTGATCCCCTTAATCATGGACGACCTGGCTGCGGCCGGTTTACAGCCCGGCCAAGTGCGCCTGCGCCCCAACACTTTGGAAGACGTATTTATCCGCCTGACCGGCCGCAGACTGAGGGAGTAACCGTTGTTAAAAGCCTTTGTCGTCTTTCGTAAAACCGTCCGCGAGATGACCCGTGACCTGTGGCTCTTAGGCTTGACTCTTGTCTTTGCCCCCCTGTTCGTGCTGCTCTACTATTTCTGGTTTTCTGGCGGCTCCACCACCTACTCCGTGCTGATTCTTAACCACGACCAGGGCTTTTTGCTGGCTGATGGAACCCATTTCAACGCCGGTGAGGGACTCATTGACGCCCTGGGTAGCGTGACCTATGCCAGCGGTCAACCCCTCCTCCAGCCAAACTTATCTGCCAGCCGCGACGAGATGAGAACCACCCTGCGCGATCGTGAGGCAACCGCTTTCCTGGAGATCCCCGAAGATTTTTCCCGCACCATCCTGGCTCTGAAAGAGGGCGACCGCTCGGTGACGGCCGCTATCACCTTTGGCGGTGATTTAACCAATCCTTACTATGCCGTCGGCAGCGTCCTTTCTCTCGGGGCCGTAGAAAGTTATATCTTAGAGGTGACCGGGCAACAACCGCTGATCTACTACCTCGAAGAGCCATTGGGCGCTTCGGCCGCCCGTACCGAATTCGAGATCTATGTGCCCGGCGTGATCATCCTCTCCGTGATCCTGCTCATCTTCCAGGCCGCCATGACTGTCGCCCGCGAGATAGAATCGGGGGCGTTGCAACGCTACCAACTGGCCCCGATCAGCGCTTTCTCCTTGCTGGGCGGGATTTCCGCTGCGCTTTTACTGGTTGGGGTGGCGGCCGTGTTGCTGACCTTTGCCACGGCCGTAGCCCTGGGATTCCGCAGCCAGGGCCCGCTATGGGTGGCCCTACTCATCGGCGCCGTGACCACGCTAGCGGTCGTAGGGGTCGGCCTGGTAGTGGCCTGTTTTTCCCGGACCGTCTCCCAGGCCTTCGTGGTCGCCAACTTCCCCCTGGCCATGATGATGTTTTTCACCGGGGCCATCTTTCCACTACCGGCCGTGACCCTGTTTACCGTAGGCGAACGCGCTATCGGCTTGTATGATTTACTTCCGCCCACCCATGCCGTCGTCGCCTTGAATAAGATCCTGACCCTGGGCGCCGGCTTCAAAGACGTGGCTTATGAGTTGGTCGCCCTGGTCGTGCTTTCCATCATCTTTTTCTCCGTGGGCGCCGGCCTGTTCCAAAAGATGCATATGAAAAGGTAGCGTGGGGCCTGGCGGGTCATATTTCTTCGAGCAGCACGTATCTTTAGGCGTGAGAGCATCCTCCGCTGCGCCTCACTACCCACAAGATCCACGGAGAGAACATCTTCAAATGCGGCCCGCCCACCTCTTCTGTGTGTCTACTAAATTGGTTCTTACGCATCTTTGGTGCTCACTGTGCATGAAGCCGTTGAACACTTCCGTCGCACACGTGTGCTATTCAGAATTACGATGTCTCAGAACGCGATCCCAGTCAAACAGCACGAAACTTGCGGAAGAGTCACTAAATTGGGGTCACTTCACCGGCTAGCGTGATCCCGACGGCCGAGATTGGGCTAGTCTTGAATGCTGTGGGTTCTCTATCAAATGACGAGTATCGAGGGACCCTACACTTCGTTCAGGGTGACAAGCCAGGCCATCATTCAAAGAAACTGGCCAACAGCTCCTGGAGCGCGGCCGGATCATCCAAATCGTAGTGGTGTAGACGCACTTTGGCGATGGAGCGGAAGTAGAGGTCGGGCCGGTCGTCCTGGGTGATGATCAAGATGTTGCGGCCCAGGGCGTGAGCCATGCCCAGCTCCAAAACGGCGTTGATATTCAGCCCGGTCAGATCGACCACCACATGAGAGGCGCGGCAAATTTCGTCCCAGATGGAGCGAATGATGTCTGGGTCAAGCACCTGGTCGCCGCGAATATATTCGATGGGTTCTCCGGCTAACTGGCATGATTCTCGCACCAGGGCCATGGTCTCGTTCGCCCAATCGGGGCCAAAGGCGGTCACGTGAAAACAGCGTCGCTGGTAGAGGGCCGGATAATCGCCGGGCCAGGTGGGGTAGATGATTTGGGGCGCTTCTGGTCCCAGGTAGCCCAAGGCGGCCGAGAGGATATCGCGCACTTTCAGGGGATCGGCCCCGGCCGACTCGTCGATTTGTTCCAAGGCGATGCGCACATAGGCCATGTCGTGAGCGGCGTATTCCTGGCGTACATAGCGCAGCGTTTCGTCCACCGAACTATCGGCGCCGCCGCGCTGTAAGCCATATAGGGCCTCGTCCATAGCGGAAGCCAGGCGTTGACCGTCCTGGCCATCCTCGGCCAGGCGCAGCGGCTCCACATCCACGTCAAAGGGCATGGCCTGTCCTTCGTTGGCTATCACCACTACCGGCCGGCCCAGAGCCAGGGCGATGCCTAATTCGTAGCCCACCGCGGCTACGGCGGCTGCCTCCTCCAGGGGCATTGGCCGTCGATAGGCGCTCAGGTCAAATACGGCGATATTGGCTTCGCGCAGTTGTTTCCACCGCTCGGCGGCCGGGTCTCCTTTGACCTTCAAAGGCAGCAGGGTCAGCTCCTGGCGGCCGCAAATCTCTTCCAACAAAGCCAATGGCTCCGGCCCGCCCGAATAGAAGATGCTATTGGGCTTTTGACTGGAGGCCGGCGCGGGCCAGACCGGCCTGGCCAGGGTCAGGTGCTCGCGCAGGGCGTAGCTCCGGGTATCCAGGGCCAGGCGGCGCGTATTTTCCCGCTCCAATTTGTAGGCCGCCTGATCCAGGGCTGCATCCCCGGCTTCTCCCAGTTCGGCGATGGCGTTGCGGCTGCTGATGTAGCGGGGCATCAAGGCTTGCAGCGTTTGCCACTCTTGTTCGCCGGAGTGGGCCTTGGAAGTTTCGGAGATAACGTATTTGAATAGCCGTTCGTTGAGTTCGGCCAGTTGGGCCGCCCGCGATCCGGGCTGGGAGCCGGCTTGCAGCTCCTCAAGGGCGGTCAGGGCATCGGGCCGGGCCACGGCATCGGACATGCGGTTCAGCAGATCCTTGGCTTTGGACGAGCGGACCATCATCTCGGGCAATTCTTCGGCCTCGGTATTGACCAGGTCCCCAGCCTCGGCCATGATGGCGTCAAATAGCTGCTGCCGCTCGGGCGAAATCCGGCCGGCGGCGATCTCGGCCTGGTACTGTTCCTTCAACATACTGAAGAGCGCGGCATCACCGGCCCCGGCTTGGGCCGCTTCTATGATGCGCTGCTTGCCCTCATCTGTAATAGACTGGGAACCAGGCTCTGAGTCGAGCCCAGGCTCGGCTTCGGAATCGAGCTTGGGCTCGATTCCAGTTTCGGGCTCAGTATCCGGCACTTCCAGGCCAAGCGAGTAAGCCTGCTCCAACAGACCTGATTCTTCAGCTTCAAGCCGTTCGACCTCGGCCTGGATGGCGGCCAATTTTTCAGGATCATCGCCGGCCGCTTCCAGGGCGGCGGCTAATTGATCAGCCTGATCAATACCCTCCTGCGCGGAAAGCAGCATGGCCTGGGCCTGGATCATCGGTTCCAGTGTATTCAGCGAGTTATTTACGCTGGCCACGCCCTGGGGCATCTCTGCCTGGAAGATGGGCAGGACGGCCTGGTAACCCTCCCGGGCTTCTTCCAGGTAGGGGAAGAAACCATCGCGCTGGACCAGGCGCTGGGAATTGGCCAGGTTAAAGCGCCATTTGGCCGACTCTAGCCGGTCGCCGGCCGCTTCCAGGAAAGGTTCGGCTTGCCCGTATGCCTCGATGGCCAGGGCCAGTGCCTGCTGGTCTTCTTTGCCCGATTGGCTGAAGTAGGCGTCGCCCAGGAAACGCCAGGTGCGGCCCGTCTCCAGCGGATCTTGATCCTCCCCCCACCCCGCCAGAAGTAAATTCAATTCGCTCACGGCCGTCGCCGCTGCCGCGCGCACTTCCGGCCCTTCCAGACTGGAGGCGTTGTCTTCCACATCCCACAAGGCTTCCATGATGGCCTGCCTACTCTCGATGGAGTCGAGCCCGGGCTCGACTCCGAAAACGGGCGCAGGCCCGGTTCCGACAATCTGGTGGGGAAAACCGCCCATTTGCCGGCCACAGCGCTGGCAGGCGCGGATGGATGATCGGTATTCGGGGTTGTATTCCCAAGGGTCCCACTCGTGAGCGGCCTGCCTAGCATCGTTCCACTGGTCGCAGCGCAAACAGCGCTGGCCCTGGTCACAGGAGTTGCCGACTAGATATTGCCAATCGCCCCAATCGTGGGCTACTTGGCTTTCGCGCTCCTGGCAGCGGTCGCATCTCCGGACCAGGTCGCAGGCGTCTTCGGTCGGGTAAGACCAGTCGCCCCAGCTATGCTCGGTGCGTCGACTCTCGGCCGCGCAGCGTTCGCAGACCTGGAGCTGCTGGCATTGATTGGGCTCCTGATATATCCATTGGCCTTGGTGGAAACCGAGGCCGCATTTGCCTTTGTCGAGCAGGTTCTTGAACATGGTGGGTTCTCTTATGCTAGTAGCGGGTCCACAGCCGGTAATGGCCTTCTTGGGGCAGGAATAGGGAGTCGGCGCTGAGCTCGAAGGGTTGGACCATACGGCTGCCGCTATCGAAATTGAGACAGAGCTGGTTGTTGGCCACGAACCAGCGGCCGTACTCGGGGCCTGATTGGCTGGAGCCAAAGCTGCCGGCCGTTTCGCTGGACCAGGAGAAGCGGCCGTTTGAGTCGAGCAGCAAGTGAGTGTCGGTGGCCATGCTGAAGCCGTCAGAGTATTGACTATCGGTATGGCGGTAGCGGCCGGCCAGCCGGGGATCTACCTGGCCCTGGCCCGATCCGGAAACCGGAGCCGCAGGCGTCGGACCAGAGACGGGTTCGGCGGCCTGGTCCCCGCCGGTCAATTGATTGAAGGTGGCTTCGATGCCGTATTGTTCACAAAGATTCAGCAGGCCCTGCATATTTTCCAGGGCTTCCCGTAAATCATCGTCGTGGCTGTATTGATCGAAGGCGAAGCGGAAGTAGAGTTCGCGGACGGGCGAAACGAGGCTGGTCTGATTGGCCTGAACCAGCTTGTAGAGTTCTTCGAGGGTCTCGGCCGCCAATAGTTGTTCCATGAGATCGTCCATTTCCTGGAGCGAAGGCTGAGGGCTGGCCAGATGGCCGGCTCCAAGGTTGAAGACAAGCTCGCCGCAATGACGGCAGACGCGCAAGGGGACGCCGTAAAAGTCGTCCTGCTGCCAGGGGCCCCAATCGTGGTTGAGTTGGTTCTGGTGGCTCGTCTCGCCGCAGCGGCCGCAAAGCTGGACCTGGGTGCAGTCATCGTCGGCCAGGTAGAGCCAGTTATCCCACTGGTGCTCGATGCCGGCCGGCTTGGTTTCGCCGCAGCGCTGGCAGAGGTGGACTTGCTGGCAAGAGCCTTCTTCATGGTAGACGGCCTCGCCCCAATGATGTTCGAGGTCAATCTCGGCCTGGCCGCACCGGGCGCAGCTCCGCTCCAGATCGCAGGCATCTTCCGTTACATAGGCCCACTCGCCCCAGCTATGTTCCGTGCGCCGGCTTTCCGTCTGGCAGCGGACGCAGATCCGTAATTGGCCGCATTGGCCGGCCTCTTCGAAAGCCCATTCGCCTTCGTGGAAGCCCAGAGAACATTTGCCTTTATCGAGCAGGTTCTTGAACATGGCTTTAACCATCCTCCTGCCGGTGAATCACAGCCCAGGGCGATTTTGATCTGACTGATAATGGCCCTGATAAGACGATTTTGGACCCGGCAGCGGTTTTTTGATACCAATGGGTACTCTCTGTGCTTAGACAGACACTTTACACTACTAGGTGCGTTTTTTGCAACTCGAGCGACAAAATTTTGCAAGCTGGGGTCAAAAATTGTCGATC
>JAHEJP010000196.1:0-2433 GCA_024638855.1 Chloroflexota bacterium | reverse complement strand
GTCAAAAATTGTCGATCCGGAGCCCTTTTTGCAACTCAGGTGCCTTTTTTCAACGAAAGGTGCGTTTTCTGCAACTGTAGGTGCTTTTATGCAACTCAGGCAGCCGGCCGGCGTAATGAAATATGAATAATGGGCTAACATAAACTGATCCACTTTCAGCAGATGGCATCTAGGAGATGGCGACATGAGCGACGAGATCGATAAGTTGAAAGACGAAGAACAGGAAAAGCTGCAGAATGAGCTGATGGTTGATGAGCAAGAACGGCGGCCATCGCGCTCAAGATCGGGCTCCGAGTCGCACGCCAAATCGGGCTGGATAGGCGGCATCGTGCTGATCCTGATCGGCGCTTACTTTTTATTCGGCAACCTGCTTGGCTTTGCCCTGGTGGGCAATTGGTGGGCGGCCTTCATTTTTATCCCGGCTGTGTACAGCCTGGCCCGGGCCTATGAAGATTACCACGATAATGGGCATATGACCGAACGAGGGCGCAGCAATTTGATCGGCGGGCTGATGATCGGCACGGTGGGCTTCATCTTCTTGTTCGGCCTGAACTTTGGCAATTTGTGGCCGGTGTTTTTGATTATTATTGGTGTGGGGATTTTGCTGAGAGGCGCGGTTAAGTAACGGACTGTGAACAGTAATCATCAGGGGGCCGGCCTAAACAGTTGGCACCTTGACAGCTGGCAGCTGCGAAGGCCGGCCGTGTATTAAAGAATCAAGCGGGCTGGCGATTAGACCAGGGCGATGGTATCGCCAGCGCTGATCTCGTCGCCATCCTTGAGGCCGTTAAAGGCCACGATTTCAGCCACCTTCGCGTATGCGGCCGTGCCGCTCAGTTTATACTTATCCAGGACGATAGCGCCCAACGTTTCGCCATCTTTAATCAGGTGGCTTTTGGGCATATCGGGCAGGGTCACGGCCGTCCAGTCGCCATTCCAGCTGCTGCCGGTCAGGCGGTGAATCTGTCCGCTGCCGTTGACGCAGTAGACCTTGCTGGCCGAGCCAACGCTGACCTGCACGGCCTTAGCCTTGGCATTCTTGTCCCATTTGTCCGCGGCCTCGCGTTTGAACAGCCGGTCCTTGTCGGCCGGATCGGCGCTGCTTAACCAGACCGTTCCGTCGAAAGCGGCGCTAATGGACTGGGCCCAACTGGCCTGGCCATCCTCGTCCCAATCGCCGTCATAGGCGCTGCCTTTCAGCTTGAAGAGTTTGCCGGCGGCGTTGCGACACCAGATATTGGCGGCGTTGCCCACGCTGACCTCTTGGGCGGTACCCTTGGTGTTCTCCTTCCAGCCGCCATTGACGCGCATGAACAACTTACCGTCTTTGTTACCTATCCAGACGGTCCCGTCGATGCCCGCGGAAATCGTCTGCACATTCTTTGCGGCGGCATTTTTGGTCCACTTGCTGTTCCAGTCGCTGGCTTGCAATTGGAAGACATCGCCATCGTCGTTGCGGCACCAGACGTTCGAGGCGCTGCCGACGGCGATCTCCCGGACTCGTTTGGCTTCCGGGTTGCGCTTCCAGGCCCTGCCTTGCATTTTATAGGCGAAGCCCACCGAATCAACACACCATACCGTGCCGTCCGAGGCGGCCGATACCCCTACAACTTTTGCCTTTGCCATATTTTAAAATCCTTTTTTATTGTGCATGCACGGCTCAGCGATTAAAAAAAATTGGCAGGGCCCTGCAGCTGGTGGTGAAACAGACGTCGAAGATCATTTTTCTGAAGCGGGAACTGTTTCACACGTGGATAATAACCCGCATGGCCCAGAAACAAAGGACCATACCCAGGCTCCAAGGGCTAAGAAAAAAAGATTTGTGTATTAGGATAAGGATGTTCTGGAGTTCTTGGGTTTGATTTCATTGTAGCATGGAGATGGTTTTTCTCCTAACATCGTGCAACGGTCAAAACTGGGGCGGGATAGGGCCCAGGAAGATTGCCGGGAGAATGGCTGCCTGACCGGCCGGCCGATGATCGGCACGGTGGGCTTTATCTTCTCGTTCGGGCTGAATTTCGGTAAAATCTCGAGGTGTCATCGAACCTCCAAAGGATTAACGTTCTAACAGGACCCCAAAGTCAATTCCTCGAAATGCTTAACGTAGATTGTACATTTACCGACCGCCCCCGTCACCTGTCTTTCGTCCCATATTCACCGGGATCTTCGTCGTAAACCAGTTTTGGATCTCGGCCATGACTAATCTAAATCCCGATAAAACCTCTCCTCAACCCAACAACCCACTTAAGAAATCGTTGATAATTGGGTAAGCCTTCTGTAATAAGTAGCCTTTATGCTTCTATTGTTCGCGAACGAAAAGCTTTCGACTCTTACAGAAGAAAGGCGAAAAAAACAAAAACTTTACTCAAGTTAACAACTTCGGCTTTCTTCCAGACAACAAAACAAGGAGATAGATAAAATGGTTCGTAAAAC
>JAHEJP010000195.1 GCA_024638855.1 Chloroflexota bacterium | reverse complement strand
GGGATCTTCCGCCACTACTTGATAATCAAGTTTGTACCGCAAGCTACTGTCGGTATCCGCTGCAATGATGAGCGACTTCGCCTCCTGCAACATTGTCAAGTTGCTCCTCGACTCCAGGACGGTCATCAAGCCATCACATTCTCTTTCCTCACAAATCCAGTCCTCTCCCGAATCCAGACACAGGTGCACTGAACAAATCTCCAAGAAATGTATGGGCTTTGCAGAGTTGTTCTCGATCGTTACCAAGATGCTCTCGCCGTGTCTGTACAAATCGCGATCTGTTCTGACGATGATTTTGGGAGCAACACTGGTGATGGATGTAGATTGCTTAGGTAAGTCTGAAGCAGTTGGTTCGCCTTGAACGACATCAGACAGCTGTGAGATTTCGTCTTGAGCGAGGGGCACGTATCTTCGTTCGCTACTGGTGCAAGCAAACAGGGCCAACGCGACCATTATTACAGGGTAATTGGTCCATCTTATCATCGCAGCCTCCATAACATAGCCGGTATATTTTCAAGACGCCGCGAATGGCTATAAGGTTCCGCTTCAGAGCTTCTGTGACATATCGGTAGTGAAGAAGTAAGAGTCTTTCGACGTTAAGACCAATGCATCATCGGTGCCGGACAGGCTAACTTTCGCAATGACTAGGCCCGGCTGGGGGCGGGAAAGGGTTGGCAAACCGGGCTACTTTCCTAATCTAGGCCTGATTCCCATTCAAAAGACTCGACGATGACCCAACTTGCCGCTTTAAGAATGGACTCTAATCTGTCCATAGCCTCAACAATGTGCGGTTTTCGGCTGAGAGAGTCACCTGATAATGCCTCCGTACAATATTTATCCCAATCCTTCGCTTCCGAGCCAGTCAAAAGCAACCCATAATCTACGTAGAATGGGTTTCCGGTATCAATCCGGCGATCGCCAAATTTCTCAAAGAACTCGCGTCGGTCCCACCATAAAGGAAAATCCAATATCCAAGCTGGCTGGCCATTCTTTCTGGGGCAAATGTAAATTCTTTCACGCAAAGCGGGCATGTAGAAATACCTTTAACCACTCCTCCGGGTTACCTAACCGTGTATTTGGCTTTGCTGACCCCGGTTTGAATATGCACCATTCGCGGAGTCAGGAGTACGCACGTCTTTGATTGGCTAGGTACAAAGGACGGACCTCTTTTGTAGAAGGCCACCTCGGCCGTTGCAATCCATTCTTCAGCCACATTCAGATTGTACAACTTAAAGACTCCAACTTCATCCCATTGCCCTTGCCGAATACAGTAACTTCACGCGATTTTGTGCAGGAGTATGCAGTTCTAGCGATGGCGAGGCCCCGGCCGTAGGCGGAAGGTTTTTACTTATCTTGTCGTGGCTCCCGGTGGCTGGCTATTGGCGATGGGTGGGGAGATCGGCCGCCTCAGCTGTGTCAGCCAGTCTTCAGCCATTGCTAAATTCTACATTGTTGCTTCTTCAGTGGCACGATCACAGTTTATCATAATCTCAACGTTGACTTAGCGTATTCTTGCCACTAGGCACATGACAAACTCATTACTTTCGTCACTTCAGTACGCAGAGGAAAAATGGTATCCTGATTTATCAGAGAGCCATTGCTCTTGGTCATTCGCGCTAATCTTGGTCAGGCAAATAGGTCAGATGTCAAACAGCAAATTGAGGCAAGCCCACGTATATGAAAACGACCGATTCACAGAATTCTTGGAGGGAATTTCATGAAAGCGATCGTACAAACAAAATACGGTCCACCCGATGTTCTTCAGGTCAAAGAGGTAGAAAAACCTACTCCTAAGGATAATGAAGTCCTGATAAGGATATACGCAGCAACAGTGAATGCAACGGACCCTACATTTCGAAAGGGAGAGCCGTTTATTTCAAGATTGTTCACTGGCCTCACAAGGCCGAGAAATCCAATACCGGGAACCGAATTAGCCGGAGAAATTGAAGCAGTTGGTAAAGATGTGAAGCGATACAAGGACGGCGACGAAGTTTTTGCATCTACCGGTACTCAATATGGTGCTCAGGCCGAGTACATATGTCTGCCTGAAGACGGGCCGCTGGCGATAAAACCGGCCAATATCAACTATGGTGAAGCCGCTGCCATCTGTGATGGCGCATTCGGAGCATTAAACTTTCTTAGAGATGCGGGGAATATTCAGAGCGGGCAAGAAGTCCTTATAAATGGCGCTTCTGGATCGGTAGGCACTTTTGGGGTGCAGCTTGCCAAGTACTTTGGAACGGAAGTCACCGGGGTATGTAGTACCACAAATTTGGAAATGGTAAAATCTCTGGGAGCCGATAAGGTTATTGATTACACAAAGGAAGATTTTACCAAAACCAGTCAGACCTATGACATCATTTTTGACGCGGTAGCCAAGAGTTCATTTTCAAATTGTAAAGACGCGCTAAAACAAGGAGGAGTCTACATTTTTACCGGCCCTGCGCCGGCGAATCTTCTTCAAATGGCATGGACTAAAATGTTTGGTAGTAAAAAGGCAGCAATGACGGCCCCAGGTATGAGGTCGTCTAGCGCAAAGACCAAGGACCTAATCTTCCTAAAAGAGCTTGCCGAGGCGGGAAAGATAAAACCGGTCATGGATAGGAGCTATCCGCCGGAGCAAATTGCCGAGGCACACAGATATGTCGAAACAGGGCACAAAAAGGGAAATGTGGTCATAACCTTTGAAAATAATCAATAATCGGACACATTTGAAAAGATGAACAACATGGCAAAATTCGATAAGGTTGATGTGCCTAACACAAGAGGAAGCCATGGGTCCGGTCTCAGAGCCTCTGATGCATATTGGGGTTGAGGATAAGAGAGACGTACACCGTCAAGAAATATTCTGGTTTGCGCGGGACTAGGCGGTTCCTGTGATGGCGATGCCCCGACCGGAGGCGGCGAAGGGTTGCTTTTCGTGTCGTGGCTCCCGCTGGCTGGCTATCGGCGATGGGTGGGGAGTTCGGCCGCCTCGGCCGTGTCAGCCAGTCTTCAGCCATTTATGCATTCTAGCCCTATTTTGCGGTCCGTATATTTGTGGCCATTGATTGGACGAAAGGGACGACCTCAAACATATGGAGACTCTAACGAGGCTTGTGATGAAACAGACGTGAACGACTTCATTGCGCTGGCTGATATCGCTGGTCATGCTTCTATTCTCTGATAAATGGCAACCCGCATGGTCGGACTGATGATGATCGTCTCTACGTAGTACTGACGGCGAAACCATTCATCATATGCCATGTCTTCACCACCTCTTCTAGGAGGATGGCCAAACTTGAGGTAGTCAGGCTGGTAGTGTTGAATATACCAACCGTAGTCACCAGCTCTCAGATGCTCGATCACATCTGGATTAACCATCCCGGCCGCGTCGATCACGGGACCATTTTCATAATAGTATCTGAGCACCCCGATATCGCCGGCCCCGACGCTAGACCCTGGCGGTGCATTATCATTTAACCACTCGGCTGCCCGCCTGTACGTATCATACTTCTCCCATACCTGTGAGACAGGTGCCAGCGATGGGATGCCCAGGCTGACTAGAACAAGGGACATATAGACGGCCGGCAAAAACAAACGATCCCTGACCCTCTGATTCCTGACTAGAAAACGATATAAGCCTTCAATCGGAAGCGTTGCCAGCAAGGCGATACCAGGCGCAAGCGGTGTGTAATACCAGCTATAAGCGGGGGCATTCAAGATGATGCCATAAGCAAGCGTATAAATCAACGTCCAGAGCAGAATCAAATGAAATGACGGATGCCGGAAGATAGACCACTGCCTGAACCTTAGCGTAATCAACACCAACCCACATGTCACGGACGCGACCAATATAGCCCTAGGCGCAGCCAAGCCGTACCAAAAGAAATAATCCCATAACTCCTTAAAAAAAAACCGGTCCTTCCCCCCATAGCCCCGCTTCAGTTTGGGCGAGTTTGGCTGCCAAACTGGTCGGTAGCGGTTCGCCGAAATACATCAGGCTAAAAATCAACCAGGTCAGGAGCGGCAGCACGAAAACGATCGCAACCTCAATGTTAGGTAGGCGACGAGTGCGGATGAATTGATAGCTGACCAAAACTGCCGCCAGAATTACCATATCAGGCCTGGCTAATATCGCCAGTGAGCAGGCCAACGATGCCGCCGTCAGCCTGCCTTTTGAGTAGAACGTGATGCTAGCCATGGCCAGCATCAGTGTAAGGAAGGTTTCCATCCCAATGGCGAGAGACAACATGGGAATGGTCAGAAAGACGAGAGGTAGTATGAAAGGGAATAATGTCCCTTTCTCGGAATTGAAGGATTGCATCAACAAGAAACAGAGGAAAAACAGGGCGATGGCGCCGATTAAATGACCGACCAGCGGAATAGTGACAAATGGCAGGAAACGGAACATCGCGTATCCGCCGGCTAGAAGCAGCGTGTAAAGTGGGGAGGTGGTCGCGTTTACTCGCTCTCCAATATTGAACACATAACCGTGCCCGTTGACGATATTCTTTGCGTACGAGTAGAAAATGTAACTGTCATCTTCCTGGACGGCCCAATAGCTATACAACATGAATAAGACGACGGTCAGTACACTTGCCACAGTGGCGATGGAAAGTTTCCGTTTTAACGCAGGAGCAATACCTTCCATAGTTGCGGCTCCCGTAAAAATCCGATCAGCCTATCAAGCGCCTGCCGCTTAGCACCTATAGAATAATATTACACCTTAGGTGAATGAAAGTCATCGACTAGTTGGCTAATTTGATGATAGCCACCTGATAGATTTCGTTTGCCTAAACACGCCCAGTCTTGATTTGCGCAAAAAACCTCATATACAAAAGAAGTGCATCGGTGTGGTTGGCCATTCCTCGGCCATGATGTTATTCTGCACCTTCCGCCGGATATCATTGAGTAAGGTGCTGGCTACTGATGTGTCCCACAGTCTCTGAAGCCATACACTTTCTGGCAGTCTTTCAACCTTCCATATTCTGGAGAATGATCAACAGTACCTGCGCCAGGACCACGTTGATGATGATTGCCAGGGGGAACATGAGGGTGAACCCAACCCCGGGGAGCGGATTCTTCGCTTGTTCCTGCGCATAATCCAGAACTGCCGGCTGAGGGGAGATCATGCCAATAAGGAGGCTAAAGGGAATACGCAGCAGCCGGTAGCCTAAGATAAGTGAAACAACCACGGTCACTACGATAACCGTGAAGCCAATTGAAAGAATGGCCCAACCGGAACCGGTAGATAACGCCTCAAGGAATGCGCTGCCCGATCTGACACCGATCGCCGCTAGCAGCAAGATAAGACCGAATTGTCGCAGCGTCAGGTTGGCGCTATAGGGCATCGTCCACAGGATCGGTCCGGTGCGACGCAGGGCCCCAAGAATCAGTGCCACTAGCAAAGGGCCGCCGGCAAGCCCAAGATGAAAAGTGATCCCGCCGGGCAAAGGGATGGGTATCAGGCCGATGAGCAAGCCGATAGCTATCCCCAGGCCTACTGTCATCAGGTTCACATGGCTCAGTCGGGCATAGGAATCACCAAATAGCGCCACTAGCCGGGGGATTTCACTGCGCGGCGCCAGAACCCGAATGCGATCTCCCCATTCTAGCACCGTATCTTTGCCGGCCAGTAGTTCAACGTCACCCCGCCGAACGTGAGAAACAATCGCGCCATAATCAACCTTCAAGTTTAGACTGGCTAGCGGTCTGCCGGCGATGTCCTCGTTGGAGACAAATACCCTGCGGCTAAGGTATATGGTGTGTTCATGAAGCAAGTCCTGCGTTGCCCGCCGCCCGAAGAAGGCTTCAACATCATTCATTTCTTCTTCGGTTCCCGCGATGACAACTCTATCGCCCAGCCGAAAGCGCGTCTCCCCGCCAATGAGGCTGATGCTATCCTTCCGATAGAGCCGGCCGAAGAGGACATCCCAATCATGATCGCTCTGCATTTCCTGGAGGGATTGCTGCAAGGCCTCTGCTCGGGACACCACGATGGTCCGATACCTCAGGTCCTGGGCAACAGGATACTGCTTGCGCAGACGGTGGGCTTCGGCCCCGAAGTCAATACGCCACAGTCGAAGCACGGCCGCCAGGACCATAATTCGGGCCAGCACGCCCAGCGGATAGGTCAAGGAAAATCCAACAACTGCTTCTGAGGCTACTGCTTCGGGATCAGCACTATTGCTGTTGATGAGATCCAATACGCTGGCCAGCGCAGGCGTATTATTGCTTATGCCGGCGAAGATGCCGGTTGTGGTTGCCGGGGAAAGGTCGAAAGTGAAGTGGAAAACTACGACCAGGAGGGCCGGTATGATCGTGATGCCGGCGATGAAAAGCACCTCCCGCAGCCCTTCCCGCCGAAATTTGCTGAAGAATCCAGGCCCATTTGCCAGGCCGATGGTGTAAACAAATAGAACAAGCCCCAATTCTAGGACGATTGGGGGAATAGTTAGATCTGCATCGAGAGCGCCGAAAGCAAGACCGACGAAGAGCACTGCCGCAACGCCTACACTGTTCCCCCGAATTCGGATTTTGCCGATCCAGTAGCCGATAGCTACAACCAAAAACAGTAATAGCAAGGGATTTGCTTCGAGTATTTGGATCATGGTCATGCAGCCAGGAAAATTATAGCAGGCAAGCGCGAATCGTCATTGCTCCCAGGCTACGACATTGCCCAGGTTCATTTTGATAGGTCCAACATGAAGATAAAAGCTAGCTTAGTCGTCGTCAATCTTAGACAGCACTGTTCCAGCTCAGAGCCTATGGTGCATACTCAGGGTGAGAAGCAACAGGGGACTCTAGACGTCAATATATAAGTTGGTTTGCTAACGAGCAGACGGCTCAGGCGATGGCGAAGCCCCGGCCGCCGGCGGGGAAGGGTTAGCTTGTCATATACCGGCTCAAAGCCACCAGCAGGGTGACCGGCTATTATCCCTCGACGTGTCGCATCGCTGACAATACCAAATACTGTTTACGTAATCAACTACCAGATGATATAATAGACTGCAGGGGACTTGGGGTTGAGGGCTTTGCAGGAGGATGGGAGCATATGCATTCTGAACAAGAACGATTTTCGGAACAGAATAAAGAACGGTAGACAAGGTGGCGATAGTCTCCCAGAATCTGTCTGGATTCTGCCCTTCGTCATGGTGGGGGCAATGCTTGGCTCACTGGCTGGGGCCGGGCTCGGTCTTGAGATAGGGCATCAAATGCCTTTTGTTCCGGCTGTTATCGGGGCGATACTCGGCATGCTAGTCGTCGGTGTCGTAGGTTGGTGGCTCTCTCAAAATGTGAGACCTCATTAAACCTAGCCCATTCCCCAGTCCCAGTGGCTGTTTGAATTCTGTCATAGAATGACCATAGGTGTCTTCTAGTCGACACAAAATTGAGACAGGCCGGAAGTGAGGCGTCGAGAAGCTGGGCGCACGATCATGGAGGAATTGCTATTTAAGCCTGCACACCATTTGGCCGCCATAATCCGGCAGCGGCGGGTTTCGGCCGTCGACTTGCTTGAGACCTATCTGGCGCAGATCGCCAGGCACAACACAGCACTCAACGCAATCGTCAGTCTAGACGAGGAAGGCGCCTGCCAGCGGGCCTGGGAAGCGGACGACGCTTTAGCCCACGGCCAATGCTGGGGGCCACTTCACGGCGTGCCCTTTACTCTAAAAGACCACCAGGATACGGTCGGTCTCCGCTCCACTATGGGTGGTTACCCACCCTTTCTCGACCGTTTGCCTGAGGAAGACAGCACAGTCGCCGACCGTCTCAAGACTGCGGGCGGCATCCTGCTGGGCAAAAGCAACGCCGTCTTTTTCCCGTTCGGGGCCTTCGGTCACAGTAACAATCCTTGGGATTTGGCCCGCTGTCCTGGAGTTTCCAGTAGCGGTGCCGCTGCTGCTTTGGCTGCCGGATTGACCCCACTCGACGTCGGTACTGATACCAGCGGCTCCGTCCTGTTCCCAGCCCATAACTGTGGAATATATGGCCTGCGGCCGACCGAACACCGGGTCCCTCTTACCGGCCTCACAACCCCATGGCCCACACAACCCATACATATCTTGACTGTCTTCGGACCCATGGCTCGTTCCGTGGTTGACTTGAAGCTGGTCATGGAAATCATCACCGGGCCTGATGGCTGTGATAGCAATGTGCCGCCTGTCCCGTGGCGCGAAATCTCGCCGCCTACCCTATCTGAATTGCGCATCGCCTGGACGCCCTCCTTTCCCGGCTCCCAGATCGGCGGCGAGATTCGTCAGGCTATTGAGACTTTGGCCAACAAGCTAGAGAGGATGGGCGCCAAAACCAGATGCTGCCTGCCGCCGGTCGATTTCATCAGGCAAGTCGAGATCAGCCGTCTCTTGTTGATCCATGTTATGCTCAACATCCTCTGCGATCCGGTCAGTCAAAGAGTGGTTGGCGAGGATCGGCCCTCGCTGGCCGACTACCTCCAGCTACTAAATGAGCGCGACCGGCTCATTGTCGCATGGGAACATTTCTTTTCTGATTGGGACGTCCTCCTCTGCCCTGCCTGCGGCGTCCCCTCCCAGCCTTATGGCGATGAAATGACTACAGTCGATGGTAATGCCGTCAGCCAGGAAGCCGTTAGCTTGCCTCTCAGGCTTGCGGCCGCCACCGGTAATCCGTCCGTGGTCATTCCTATTGCTCAGGTTGCCGCCGGGCTGCCGATAGGCGCCCAATTGATCAGCCGCCGCTGGCAAGACGAAAACCTGCTGGCCATTGCTGCCCAAATCTCAGAAATTACCAACGGTTTTTGTCGCCCGCCTGGCTTCTGATCTGGCTCTCCTAACGAGACACAACGTTTTGTTCATCCTTGTACCCCGGCCGGGGGCGAGAAAGTTATCGTGTATCGTGGGCTGTCCCCTGGTGGCTGGCTACAGGCGATGGGTGGGGAGATCGGCATGCGTAAGCTGTTTACGCAGCCGGTCGTTTTCAGCGACTAGGTCGTCGATGATCTGCTCCTTTGAGCTACCAGGATCAGCCCAGAGCCGGCTCCAACGATTGTCCTCAACAGGTAAGTCGCTCAGTAACTCTGCTGGCGTTTGCTGCCAGAAGAGGCTACTGTGCCACACATTCACTTTGCAGCGTGTCTCATGCTTGCGTCCAAGTACATCGGTGAACTGCACGTTGTAGTGCTGATTGTCCCGATCGTAGCCAACGAACTGGAACGAGATCATAACCGGCTCGCCTCCGACCCGCCGGATCTCTGTTTCGATGCGCTCTTTATTCCTCTGATCGCGGATGGACATAAACGTCACAATCAAAAGCACAACTAGCAGAAGTAATGCGAAACCAACTAGGGGTTCCATGCTATTCCTCCGATGTAAGAATCTTCTTTGTTGTCAACTTAATCCGTCCCAGCCTAACTCTTGACCATCATATTCGACATCGATTATCTCTAACGCCATGCCGATCAACACGGCGAGCAGAAGTTGAGGCGCAGCGACAACAAGAATCAGCGCCAAAAGTAGAGAGATATTGATCAGAGTCTTCCCTTTTTGTTTCTTAAGAGACACGCGGTGTCTTTTTCCCTCTTTGATTAACTCACTTAGTTTTGACATAACATACTTCCTAATTCTTGCATATTCCGTTTTAGAAAGTCTAGTTTATTTGCCTACTCGCCACATCCATCAAGTGGCCGATATTATCCGGGCCGAGTGGATAATTTCAACGCTGCTGACCAGACATGATAGGATTGGGTCAGTAAAGTAAACCTGCATTTACTGATATGTGTTCGCCGTCAGAACTTCTGGGAAACAAGAGGCGAATGACTAAGAGCGGTTTCGCCATCGAGAAATATGATGGTCGTCGCAGAAAAAGATG
>JAHEJP010000194.1 GCA_024638855.1 Chloroflexota bacterium | reverse complement strand
GCTTCGTTCGAACCAAATTCATTTCGAATATGCAGCATTGCTAAACCAACCGCTGCTGCCAAATCCCTTCTTTCTGGCTCACCGATAATATGTTCCACAGGCAAATCTGGCAATTGCTCGGCTAAAATGTCCACATAACGCTTATTGGTCGAAATGAATATGTTTTCGATACCAACCAACTTTCTAAGGCGATCCATGGTCAATTGGACCGTTGACTTGGTGCCAATAATTGGCTCAAATTGTTTAGGAGATTTTTGGCGGCTAATCGGCCATAAGCGCCTACCAGTACCACCTGCAAAAACAACGATTTTCATACAATTACTCTTGGCTAAATTTAGAATTTATCTCGTATATAGGTTCCGGTTCTCTTGCAAGTACATAATTCATACCGCCAACTTGAATTACCATGCCCTTAAGTTCCATTATTGTCAAGGTGCTGCCAACAAGGTTGCTTGGAATACCAGCCTGCCGAGTCAAATCGTCGATGTGAATTGGCTGTTGGGATAAATGCTCGATGAGCAATGCCTCCTCGGCCGTATCTGGAACAATCTGTTGCACAGCCGCCTGCTGAGGCACCATGGTGAGGTTTAATTCCTCTAGAACATCCTCAGCGGAACGAACCAGTTTTGCACCTTGCTGAATCAAGCGATTGGTTCCTTGACTGGCAGGGCTGTTTACATTTCCTGGAACGGCGAAAACCTCACGATCTTGCTCAAGCGCAAAACTTGATGTAATCAATGCGCCACTGCGAATCCCTGCTTCGACTACCACAACTCCGAGGGAAAGCCCACTGATGATCCTGTTCCTCGCCGGAAAGTTGCCCGCATCTGGGGGTGTACCCAATCCAAATTCGCTAATTAGAGCGCCATTTCCATCAATGATGCGTTCGGCCAATCCTCGATTTTCGGCCGGATAAAGATTATCTAGCCCTGAGCCCAATACAGCAATTGTTCGACCTCCGGAATCAAGGGCGGATTGATGGGCAAAGGCGTCGATACCTCTAGCCAGTCCGCTGACAATGGTTACATTACTCCTAACCAGTGCCCCGGCTAATTCCTGTGCAATTTGACGACCATAGACAGTAAAACGCCGTGTACCGACTATGGCGACCGCCCATTCATCAACTGGCAGTATCTTTCCTTTTACGTATAAAACTGGGGGCGGACTTGGGATTTCCTTTAAGAATTTCGGATAATTCGACGAACTCCAAACAATGATATCGATACCTGCGCGAATAGTTCTTTCGATTTGTGCATCCAGATCAATATCTTGGCGAGTCTTGATGAAGTTGTCTACCGCCCTCTTATCGATTCCTAATTGTGCAAAATGCTGTGGATTGGCTTGCCACGCAGTCGCCAAGTCACCGAACTGGTCAAGAATTAGCCGCAGTTTCGCCGGACCGATACCTTTAACACGGTTAAACCCTAGCCAATATTTTAGATCGCTAACTTCTTTTCCCGTCATAACTGAATTTTATTGCATCAGCCCCGGCAACAGATGTACAACCATCTTCCGTTGCTCCAAGTCTATATCTTTAACTACTTCGGCAATATCAGGCAATAGGATTTCTTTGCGGTTGCACTTGACAACGAATACATTGTTCGCCTTTGTCTCAAGAACTTCTGTGATTTCACCCAAATAATTGCCACTTTCTTCAAAAACATTCACACCAACTATCTGATACAGATAATATTGACCTTCCTCCAATGGAATCGCTTGCTCTTCGGGAATTTGCAGCCACTCGGATCGCAACGATTCAGCGCTTACACGATCATCGATGCCCTTCAGTTTGAGCAACACCCAGGTCTTGTGATACCTGATATGCTCAATCTCAATCGGCTCAGGGATCCTATCGCCAAGGTATAACCTATCGAGCAGGGAGAACCTTTGCGGATCGTCTGTGTGAACCTCTACCCGAACCTCTCCCCGAATGCCATGGGGTTTGGAAACTCGACCAACGACTAAAAAGCGAGGCTCGGTAGATTCCTCCACCAAGCCCCGCTGATGATCTTTATTCATATACAGTTACTACTATCAGACTATCTCCAAGGAAACTCTCTTCCCTTTTTTTGTCGCCAAAACCTGTACTAATGCACGGATGCTATTAACGACAACGCCACCTTTACCAATAACTCGACCCATATCGTCATCAGCAACTGAAATCTCTAGTATGAGTGAAGACCGGTTTTCTATTTCATTGACTGATACATCTTCCGGGTGATCTACCAAAGCTTTGACGATATACTCTATGAGTTCTGTGAATTGTGATTCATCAGGCACAATTCTATTCCTCCTCATCCATTGTCAAAATGGCTTCAGCCACTGCAGTTCCTACGGCTTCGGTGCCAATCTCCTGCTCAATCTCCAGGCCCATATACTCAGCCACCAGTGCATCGGAATCCTCCCCTTTACGAAGGCGACCCAGGCGTTCAAATGTTCCCTGCTTGTCCAACAGTCGTCTTACAGGATCACTCGGCTGAGCACCAACACTCAACCAATAAAGAGCCCTGTCCTCTTCAATTCGATACTCGGTTGGTTCTGTTCGAGGGTTGTAGTAGCCGATTCGCTCAACTATACGTCCATCACGTTTTGCCTCAACATCGGTAACAACGATTCGATAACTGGGCTGTTTCTTCGCGCCTGTTCGGCTTAAACGAATTCGAAGCATAATATTGTATTCTCCAACTGTTATTTGAGATAGATAGTGCAAAACCACCATCTATCTTACCTACATACGGCCGCCAAATAAACTTGCCAGATTTCTGCCCCGGCCGCGGCTCAATTGTTTCATCATTCTTTGCATCTCTTTGAATTGACGCAAAAGAGAGTTTACTTCCTGAACGCTCGTACCCGAACCAGCAGCTACACGCCGCTTCCGACTTGCCTTAAGTATCTTTGGGTTTTTGCGTTCTTCTATGGTCATAGATTGGATGATCGCCTCGATTCTTTTCAATTCTTCTTCAGCGCCACTCATGTCAACGCCACCCGCCATTTTATTCATGCCGGGAATCATCTCCATCAGTTGCCCAATCGGCCCCATTTTTCTGACCTGCTGCATTTGATCCAAGAAATCTTCTAAATCAAACTTCCCGCTTAGGAGCTTCTTGCTAGCTTTTTCTGCCTCTTCATGGTCAAGTTCCGTCTGTGCTTTTTCAATGAGCGTTAGAACATCGCCCATGCCCAGGATCCGGCTGGCCATTCGATCAGGGTGAAATTCCTCAAGAGCAGTTGTTTTCTCGCCGGTCCCCAGATACTTAATTGGTACGCCGGTGACTTCACGCATCGAGATCGCGGCGCCACCTCGAGCATCACCGTCGATCTTGGTCATAATCAGACCCGTGAGCTCAACCGCAGAGTCAAAGTCAGAGGCTACTCGTACCGCCTCTTGACCAGTCATGGCATCAGCGACCAAGAGAGTTTCGATAGGATGGACCTCGGATTTTATTCCCCGAATTTCATCCATCTTCATTTCGTCGATATTCAAGCGGCCAGCGGTATCAATAATGACCACTGTAGCGTCAATATTTTTGGCGTGTTTGACTGCATTTGCACTTAGCCGGACAGGATTAGCTTCGATACCCTCACTGTAAACAGGGACATCTAACTGGCGGCCCAATGTCTCAAGTTGGTCGATGGCGGCAGGACGATAAACATCCGCTGCGACCAATAGAGGCCTTCGGCCCTCCTTCCTTAATTGTTGGGCCAACTTTGCGCCAGTTGTGGTCTTACCTGAACCTTGTAAACCAACCAGCATAATGACGGCAGGAGACTGCATTCCCAGGTTAAGACGGCCGGGTTGGCCCAATGTTGCGATAAGCTCTTCATGGACAATTTTAATGACTTGCTGACCTGGTGTCAGGCTTCGCATGACCTCTTGCCCTACAGCACGTTCGCGAACTCTCTTTATAAAATCTTTTACGACTTTGTAATTGACGTCGGCTTCCAACAAGGCTAAACGTATCTCACGCATTGCCGCATCGACGTCCCCTTCCGTCAACTTTCCTCGGCGTCGCAGATTATCAAATGTACCTTGTAATCGATTTCCAAGCGTTTCAAACACAGTCCAGTATCCGTTCACGAACAGACCCGACAGGTCGCTTTAATTAGCTGTGCCCAGATGGGCATGACCTGGCGGGTCCCAAGCGTATTCTCAGCAAACATTCCGATTCTAGCGCAGCCCCTATTGACCGTCAAGCAAAAACGAACACCTCGTCAAGATTAATAGCGAGGTGCCCTTATATCAGTCTAGTTTATTTTGCGATGCGATCGACTAATGCACGACAAATTTATGCAGCCACACCGGTCTTCGCCAAGGCTGCTTCCCGCAACTCGGATGCTTTTCCGGTATCCTCCCAGGGAGCTACAATATCATCGCGTCCAAAATGTCCATAAGCTGCCGTAGGCCTGTAAATCGGCCGACGCAAGTCTAGGTCCCGAATTATCGCACCAGGACGAAGATCGAAATGTTCATTAATCAATTCAACAAGGAGATCATCAGAATAGTTGCTCGTTCCAAATGTTTCGACATTTACGCTGAGCGGTTCGGCCACGCCAATCGCGTAGGCAACCTGTACTTCACAGCGAGCGGCCAATCCAGCCGACACCAAATTCTTGGCAACCCAGCGAGCAGCATAAGTTGCACTCCGGTCGACCTTGGTGCAATCCTTTCCGCTAAATGCCCCTCCCCCATGTCGACCCATTCCACCGTAGGTATCGACAATAATTTTTCTGCCGGTAACTCCTGCATCTCCCATTGGACCGCCGATAACAAATCGACCGGTTGGATTAACAAAAATTCGAAGCTCATTATCTACGAGGTCAGTTGGCAGAATCGGTTCGATAACATGTTGAATAATGCCCGCCCGAATCGCCTCGCCGTCGATTTCTGGCGCATGTTGGCTGCTAACTAAAACTGTATGAATTCTCTTTGGTTTGCCAAAAGAATATTCAACTGTTACCTGCGCTTTTCCATCCGGCCGAACCCAAGGGAGTGTGCCATTGCGTCTAACCTCAGCAAGGCGCCTCGTTAGTTTGTGCGCAAGTTCAATTGGCAGAGGCATGAGGCTGTCAGTTTCATCACAGGCAAAACCGAACATCATGCCCTGATCACCTGCCCCGATTGCGCCAATCTCAGCTTCACTATGGCCGTTATTCCGGTAATCAAGGGCCGTATTAACTCCTTGTGCGATATCTGGGCTTTGACTTGCAACTGCGACTAGTACACCACAGGTACTGCCATCAAATCCTTTACGACTATCATCGTAGCCGATATCTTGAACAACGTTACGAACTAAATCATCGATATTGACGAAAGCTGTGGTTGTTATCTCACCCATTACCACCACGAATCCAGTCTTGACGGCCGTTTCGCAAGCAACACGCGCCATCGGATCTTGTTCGATAACTGCATCAAGGACAGCGTCACTAATTTGATCACAGATTTTATCTGGATGTCCCTCAGTCACTGACTCTGATGTAAAAAGCAATTTGGGCGAACTCATAAATGTAGTACTCATAATATATTCCTCCAAAATAATATCATTGAAAGTATCTAATCAAAAAGAGGTGCAACGTTTCAATAAAATAGCAAACAAAAAAACCTCTTGCACTGGGCAAGAGGTTTGCTTGATCCACACTTTCCTCATTATCTCCCAGCTTGTGCTGCCGGAGTTAGCACCTTCCCATCAATTGAGGGGGGTTGCTGCAGTTTCTCAGGGCCGGTCCCTCCACTGCTCTCGATAAGCCAACAATTTTAAGTTGCGTTCTGCCTTCAAAGTATACGCATATGATGCATCTTGTCAAAGCAGAGAAGCAAATCGCCTTCTTGAATTCGCCCAGAGAAATATCCTCTACCTATCATAGGATATCTCCCATTATTCCCAATGTTCCGGCGGTTCGGGCATACCCAAGATATGATAACCCGCGTCTACGTATACAACTTCGCCTGTTACGCCGCTGGCTAGGTCACTACATAACCACAGCGCTGTCTTTCCCACCTCAACCTGATCGACATTTCTTCGTAAGGGTGTTCGTTCGCTCGTGTAATGCAACATTTTTCTGAAACCAGCAATGCCGGCGGCCGCTAATGTTTTAATTGGACCGGCCGATATCGCATTAACCCTAATGCCATCTGGACCAAGATCCATTGCCAGGTAGCGAACACTGGCCTCCAGTGCTGCCTTGGCGACGCCCATCACATTGTAATGAGGAATTGCTTTTTCAGCGCCGTAATAGGTCATAGTTAAAATATTACCACCGTCCGTCATTAAGCCAGAGGCTCTCTTTGATAATGCGACCAGGCTAAAAGCGCTGATATCCAAGGCCATTGAAAAACCATCACGGCTCGTGTTGACAAACCTTCCAGACAAATCATCTTGTTTGGCGAAGGCGACCGCATGAACCAGAATGTCGATTGATCCTAAATGGCCGGCCGCCTTATCAAAAACTAAATCGATTTCTTCATCGCTTGTAACATCACACTTCTCGACAAAATCAACCTCTAAGCTTTCCGCTAATGGTCTGACCCTACGTTCAAGTTGTGGTATTCCATAACTAAAACCAAGAGTTGCACCCTGTTGATGAAATGCCTGTGCAATACCCCAGGCTATCGAGTTTTTGTTTGCCAAGCCAAATATCAACGCTTTTTTTCCTTGTAGCAAGTTCATTTATCCTCCTGAAAATCCTGTTGGTCACTTTTTCAATGGTAAACAGACGCAAAACAACCATCGGATAGCATCATTCTATATGGATACAAATTTATTTCCTTCCAGCCAATAGCGCCAGGGAATTGATAGCCATGGCTCTGGAGTTTTTCCTAAGCCAATCCGTGGTCCTATGGCGATTGTTCTTTCTGGGGTATGGCCAATATCTTCAATCCAGATAAGGCTTCGATCATTGCATAGATTTAATCCATTGAATGATCCATTAATCGCGAGAGCTTGTGCAAGTTTTGCCGGCCCATTTGTCCACAATTCTCTCGGCCGGTTCAGGCGATTATTCGCCATCATATGCTCGCCTTCAACTGGTTCCAGAGCTCTAATAAGCACCGCATTTGCTTGGCCAACTTCTCCGGTGACAACATTGAACATCCAGTGCATTCCATAAGTAAAATAGACATAGGCGTGGCCTGGGGGACCAAACATGACTTCTGTACGAGGCGTAGGTAAACCATTATTTGCACGGTCTCCATGACAGGCCAAATCAGGCTCATCAGCATCACAATAAGCTTCTGTCTCCACTATCCTGCCGGAAACGCGTTTCCCATCAAGTAGCCGAACGAGCAGCTTACCGAGCAATTCCGCTGCCACAGAGTTAGCACCCCGTGCAAAAAATGTTACCTCTAATCTTTCCATGTGTATATCTATTTACAACGCTTGACTGATACTAGTCTTTGTGAATTAAGGCCGTGGAGCAAACAACAAGGATTATATTTGATTTTGGACTGAAGCCTTATCAAACTTGGCCAATTCTCTTGCCCGGCGGATCGTGGAAATGGTGAAAATCGAGAAGAGAAGCACAGCAATACCATAGGCAAGGAGATCTGAAATCGGCACCATTCCCCAAGGTAGCTCGATCGATGGAATCACAAAAAAGAAAAACCCGAGATTTAACAAAACCGCAATCGCGCGAACTTCGGTTGGACCAAGCCGTCCGTAAGAAATTTTGAACACACCGGTTACATAAGTATTCACATAAACGAAAATTGACATCAAGAGATATCCAACCAAAGCAAGAATAGCTGAATTAAATGATAGATAGGGAGTTAAGCCAATACCGCAAAAAATCAGCACCTGGCTAAAGGCATCTACAGTATGGTCGACGAAAAAGCCATATTTCGGTCTTTCAATCTTGCGATATCTGGCGACAGTCCCATCAAGACTATCTCCGAACCAATTGATGACAAAGCCCAGGCTCGCCAACCAAAGAAATCCTGCATCAATATTGGTCAGTACGTAACTGGCGAAAATAAGTACCGAACCAAAGACACCGATGAGGGTTAATACATCCGGAGTCATCCATGACGGGACATTAGCAGAAAGCCATTTGAGGGCTGGACGTTCTAGCGGGCCAAGCAGAATGTCATTGACTCTTTTATGTGATTGATCATCGCTCATAGGCTGGGATCTCCTTAAGGAACATCTGCCAACAATTCAGGCCAAAGAGGGAAAAACATAGCCCATTGGTCTGGAGCTTTGCCTATCAAAGTCTCAGCCTGGGTCAATAATCTTTCCGCATTTCTGCAAATCTCCTCCCGTCGATCTTTGAAGCGCTCCATCTCAATGAAGTCTGAACGATCGATGAAGTAATTACCATCACTTTTTCGTCGCACAAAGGCGATAACGACGGGCACGTTAGCCTTTATCGCCAGTGACACATAATGGACAGGTAAGCTGGTAGGTTCTCCAAAAAACCTGGGCCGATAGCCTGATGCTGGATAAGGTCGCTCCATTCCGGTTATCACTGTCCCCCCATCTTTCAGATAATTGGTTGCTTTTCTAATGGATGACATATTAGTGGGCAAGGCTTCAATACCAGACTTGGCCCTCATTTCATCGTGCCACTGGTAGCCGCCACTCTGCTCAGTTACGGTTAACCCCAAGCCTTCCATACCATAAAGACCAGCCGCAATACCGACCAACTCATGAGCGCCAGAATGAATCACAATAACAACCGTACCCTCCACGCGACTTTTATTGCGTTTGATCATCTCCTCAAAATCAGGCCCAAAATCGATCATTCGATACAATGCTTTTTCATTTCTCATATAGTGGAAAAGATCAAATAGAGCGCGGGCGCGGTTTCTGAATGTCAGTCTAACAAGTTCATCTAGCTCAGCTTTAGCTATATCCTTATTGTGTGCAACCCACTGGTTTAAACGGACAGCCTGGACCGCCGGTTGATCGATTCGAGCAACAATTCTATCTGCCGCAAAGGTCGCCACTAAGGTGCCCATTGATTTTGGCATGACTTGTAATACAGATAGTCCCAGGTTAGCGGCAATCCGGCTATTGATAATATCTAATAAGCTTAATCCCATCTTCTCAATTTTAAGTTCGATTCCAAGAGGTATGCAAATAGCATCTCAATTATAGCCTTCTGTGTAAGAAGTGGGCGAGAAGCCTACTTTCATTTATTGCGTTAAAATGAAATTTGACAAATAGTATTGAAAAAGGTTTAGATTCAGAAACGTAGGTAAGGTGGCAATCAGCGACCACTATTGTTTCGACAATCGCGCTTCAACATACGGAGCCCATATGGTATTGTTGTTTCGCTAGCTGGAATTACGATGCATGATAATTGGCGTTGGATAGAAGTTCAATATGCCAGCGATCTCAGAATTTATCCGGCAGTTTTGGATTGATTTGCAGCAAGGCCAGTTACCCGAACTCGGTCCATGGAATTATCTCTAGCTGGCAATTTTGATCGTCTAGCAGGGGCCAATTGCCACCGTTCTGGGTGGAGCAGCAGCTTCGGCCGGTTTCTTGAAACCAGGCCTGGTCTTCGTGGCTGGGATTGGTCGAAACCTATCGGCTGACATCCTCTGGTATTCTGTTGGTCGGCGTGGGAACGTTGATCGTCTAATGGTTAATCGCCAATTCAAAGCATATCTGAGCCGGGTGGAATTGCTTAAATCCGCCATGGAATCACATGCAGCAAAATATCTGCTCATGGCCAAACTCTCCGTTGGATTAGCCATTCCTACATTGGTCGCCTCCGGTCTGACCCGGCTGCACTGGCACAACATAATGACCTCAATGGATTTGAACTGGATCTTTTATGGCCCCTCGTTCACCTAAAGGCTTGTTGTATTCTGCGTCCCAACCTTCTGGCTTCACCGTCTTTTTAATGCTAACGG
>JAHEJP010000193.1 GCA_024638855.1 Chloroflexota bacterium | reverse complement strand
GTATCGCTGCCTATGATCTGGCGCCGGAAGTCAACGCCCTGAGCGGCCGACAACAATTCAATGGCTACGATGGTCTCAACATGGGCCAGGACCTGCTCGGTGTGGCGGGCGGCGGCGGCGCCCATACTGACATGGTCTTCCACGTTGGCGCTGCTGGGGATAGAGTCAGCGCTGGCGGGGTGGGCTAACACCTTGTTCTCCGAGGCCAGGGCCGCGGCCGTATATTGGGCCATCATCAAGCCGCTTTCCAGGCCTCCTTTTTGTGTGAGGAACATGGGCAGGACGCCGCCATTGCTGTCGGCATCCACCAAGCGGGCCACCCGCCGCTCGCTCATATTGCCCAGCTCGGTGACGGCTAGCTTCATATAATCCATGGCGATGGCGATGGGCTCACCGTGAAAATTACCGGCCGAGATAACGTCGGTTTGGCTGCTTTCCTCGTCCACGAAGATAATGGGATTGTCGTTGACTGCGTTCAGCTCGATGTTGATGACCCATTCGGCATAGGCGATGGCATCCCGAACTGCGCCGTGGACCTGGGGCACACAACGTAAGGTGTAAGGGTCCTGGACGTTGTGGGAATCATCGCGACGCAAAAACTGGCTGCCAGCCAGAAGCTTCCGCAAAAAGGCGGCGCAATCGATCTGCCGCGGGTGCGGCCGGACGGCGTGAACCCGGGCATCGTAGGCGCGATCGGTGCCGTTCAAGGCTTCCAGGCTCAGGCAAGCGGCGATATCGGCCGTCAGGGCCAGATTGATAGCTCGGCGAACGAGCAGAGCGCCCAGCCCAACCATGAAGGTGGTGCCGTTGACCAGGGCCAATCCTTCCTTGGCCTGAAGTTCAATGGGGGCCAGTCCGGCTTTTTCCAAGGCTACTTGTCCACTTGATAACTCGCCCTGGTAAATCGCTTCGCCTTCGCCGATCAAGACCAGCGCCAGGTGGGCCAATTGGGCCAGGTCGCCGCTGGCCCCTAAGGAGCCCTGGGAGGGGATGCGTGGGTGTACACCCTGGTTGAGCATATCCACTAAGAGTTGGATAAGCTGGGGCCGCGCCCCTGAATACCCCTTGGCCAGGGTATTGGCCCGGACCAGCAACATGGCCCGCACACAGCCCTCATCCAGGCAGGGGCCGACGCCCACGGCATGGCTGCGGATCAGGTTGAGCTGCAACTGCTTCACCTGGTCAGGCGAAATCACCTTGTCCTTGAAGCGGCCGAAGCCGGTGGTGATCCCGTAGGCTACCTCTCCACTAGCGACCAAACCCTCGACGGCCGCGCGGGAACGCCGGATAGCTGGTAAGGTGGCGGGATCTAGTATTACCGGGCGACCCCTGACTGCCGCCACCACGTCGTCTACTTTTAAATCGTGACCGGTTAATTTGAGCGGTTTGTTCATGCAATTTCTCGCTATGGATAATGTATTTATTGGCCTTTATAAGCGGATGGTCCAGCAATGGCCCGCATTCAATGGTAAAATAGTTAGTGCGAGCTGCAACCTGACTAAGGAAGCAGCTCGAAAATCAGCGAAATACGGCCGAAGGGATACATTTCAATACCCTCTAACTAGATAAGATATCAAAAATGGAAGAATCACCAAAAGAATGGTGGGGGGATTTCACATTCGAGATAGGCGCAACCGCCCTATGGGAGATTAGCTCGCTGCGAATCGCCGTCCAAAGGCTGCCGGCCGAATGGCTTGTCGCTCATGAGCAAATCGAAGTGGTGGAAGACAGTCCGGGCTGGCACTTTTCCTACATCAATTCAAATTTAAAAGATGGAGAATGGGCCAATATCTCTCGCTTCGTCTCCCAGAGCACGACAGAGCAATTAACGGTCCGGCCGGCACTGGCCGATCGCTCGGTAGTTTCGCGACCTTTCACCCCCTTTACCGTTCAGGCTGATGAAGAGGTCACTATTTTCGTGGGCACGCCCCTATGGTTCACATTAAGGATCGGATCACAAGAGGAGTCGATATTTGAAATCCCCATTCGTCGCCCTTCGGACACTTGGTTTGGCCCTTCAACGCTCGAGGGAGAATTGTGTTATGCCAGCCGGACGTACGGCCGGCTCAATCTGGAGAATATCACCGATAATCCTCGCTGGGCGCACACCCAACTTCACATCGTCAACCGGTCAGAGGCTCCGCTGCTCGTCGCAAGGATCAGCCTGCCGGTGCTTTTCTTGTCGCTCTTTGCCACGGCTGATGGCGTTTTGTGGACGGAAGCGGTGAAAATGGCCGAGGAAAGGAAAACATCCCTGGCTGAGTTCGGAATTGAGGATGGGCCGCCGCAAGTTGCGAGCAGGGCGCAATTAGTCGCTCCGCCGCGAAAGCATCCTCAAAAAGGGATGTTGGTCAGGGCGTTTAGCGTCTTGACGCTGCAAAGTTTTGATTGAATGTAACGCAGGCCTATAACCTGCACCCAAAATACTGCACAGCATGCCTCAGGAGACAATCACATGGATGAGCTCATCAATATGATTAGCGAATATATACAAACCGAACAGGTCCTATCCATCATCCGGGCCATCCTCATCGTGATCGGCGGCTTTATCGTCGCCAGGCTGATAAGTTCCTTGCTTGTCCGGGCTACCAGGTCCAGCCTTGATCGCCACCGGCTTTTGATCCTGCAGCGGGGCAGTTATTACGCCATCCTGGCCCTGTTCCTCATTGCCGGGCTGATGGAATTAGGCTTTGACCTGGGTATTCTGCTGGGAACAGCCGGCATCGTGACCGTCGCCCTGGCCTTCGCCTCTCAGACTTCCATGTCTAATCTCATTAGCGGCATCTTTCTGATTGCCGAAAATCCCTTCGAGGTGGGCGACCTGATCCAACTTGGCTCCACGGTGGGCGAAGTTTTGGAGATCGACCTGCTCTCGGTCAAGTTGCGAAAATTCGACAATACTTTTGTGCGCCTGCCCAACGAACTGCTGATCAAATCGGAATTCTGGACACTGACTAAATTCCCCATCCGCCGGCTGGATCTGCAAATCAGCGTTGCTTACAAAGAAGATATCAACCAGGTGCGCGACATCCTGCTGGCGGTGGCCGACGGAAACCCTTTGAGCCTCGAGGAACCGCGGCCACAGTTCATTTTTCAGGGCTTCGGCGAATCCGCGCTCGACATCCAGTTTTCTGTTTGGGTGTTACGCGAGAATTATTTGACGCTTAAAACTGAGATTCAGGCCGAGATAAAAGAAGCATTCGATGAGGCTGAGATTGATATCCCCTTCCCGCAACGGACCTTGACCTTGGGCAAGCTCAATGATCCATTACCTGTACAGGTGGCTACGGCGGATCCGTCTGGGGAAAATATGTAATTATCCGCTGGCATTACGTTTGAGCGCCGTGAGAGGTTTCCAACTCCACGCCTAGCCCGTCGGCCAGGCGATTCACGTAGGCGTAATAGGCCGTTACCTGGTTAATATCCAGAATGGCCGCATCGACGAAACCAGCTTCGCGCAAGGCCAAAACGTCGCCTTCGACCATATCCCACGGCCGCAGGGTGAGCTTCTCCACGTAGACCAGCATGGCCCGGTCCGCTTCGGACAGCTTGGCCCGGCGCCAATCCTGGGCCAGCTGTTCCACCAGCTCGTCGTCTCCCGTCAATTTACGAAGGCCCGCTCCGTGATGCACGATTCAGTAGCGGCAATGGTTGGCGGCCGAAGCGACCACGGCGATCATCTCCCTTTGGACCCGACTCAGCTCGGAGCGGCCGCGCATGAGATGGGCGTAGAGATCATAATGGGTTTGCAGCGACTTCACATTCAGGCTGTGGATCTTGAGGATATTATCGACGATGCCGTTGGGTTCCATGTATTTATCATATAATTGTCTCAGCCTTCCGGTAGATTCCCCCTCGCGAATGACTTTTATCCAGGCCATCTGGTCTCTAACCTCCATCGGTGATTCATGTGTTGGGTGGTTATCCGGCGCCAGGAACGATGCCGATCGAGGCGCAGAGCGTAACGCGCCTCGCTTCAGGGCAGCATGGGGATCTGGATGCCCCGATCCTTGGCCACCTCGATGGCTCGCGGGTAGCCGGCGTCGGCATGACGGGCGACGCCCATGCCCGGATCGACAGTAAGAACTCGCTCTAGGCGGGCGGCAGCTTCAGGTGTGCCGTCGGCCACGATCACTTGCCCAGCGTGCAGGCTGTAGCCGATGCCCACGCCGCCACCGTGGTGAAAGCTGACCCAGGTCGCGCCGCTGACGGCGTTGATGAGCGCATTGAGGATAGCCCAATCGGCGATGGCGTCGGAACCGTCGAGCATGCCCTCGGTTTCCCGATTGGGACTGGCGACAGATCCGCTGTCCAGGTGATCCCGGCCGATGACGATGGGGGCGCTCACCTTACCGGAAGCCACCATCTCGTTGAATTTTTGCCCGGCTCGGGCCCGTTCGCCGTAACCCAGCCAGCAAATGCGGGCCGGCAAACCCTGGAATTCGATCTCCTTCTGGGCCAGGCGGATCCAGCGGGCCAGGTGTTCGTCTTCGGGAAATAGCTCCAGGATCGCTTCATCTGTGGCGTAAATATCTTGGGGATCACCGGAGAGGGCCACCCAGCGGAAAGGGCCTTTGCCCTCGCAGAAGAGGGGCCGGATGTAAGCCGGCACGAAGCCGGGATAGCTAAAAGCGTCGGTCAGGCCGTTGTCGTAGGCCCGCTGGCGTAAATTGTTGCCATAGTCGAAAACCACCGCCCCTTTGGCCTGCCAATCGAGCATAGCCTGAACGTGTTGGGTCATAGAATCGACGGCCCGTTTCAGATAGGCTTCGGTATCGCGCTGGCGCAAATCGGCCGCTGCCTCCAGGCTCAAACCGACCGGGATGTAGCCGTAGAGCGGGTCGTGGGCCGAGGTCTGGTCGGTGACCACGTCGGGCGTCACGCCGCGGACGACTAATTCGGGCAGTAACTCGGCCGCGTTGCCGATCAGGCCGATGGATTTGGGCTCTTCGTTGGCTAAGGCCTCCTCGACCCAGGTCATGGCCTCTTCCATATTGTCGGTGATGGCGTCGACCTGTCGCAGTTCTAGGCGGCGCTCGGCCCGCCAGCGATCCACCTCCACGATGAGGCCTACGCCTTCATTCATGGTGATGGCCAGCGGTTGGGCGCCGCCCATCTCGCCTAGACCGGCCGTGAGGACAAATTTGCCTTTCAGGCTGCCCCAGCCCTTCTGGCGAGCCAGGGAGCCCAGGGTCTCGTAAGTGCCTTGCAAGATGCCCTGGGTGCCGATATAGATCCAGCTTCCGGCCGTCATCTGGCCGTACATGATGAGTCCTTCTTGTTCCCACTTTTCAAAATTTTCCTGGCTGGCCCAGGCGGGTACGATATTGGAGTTGGCGATCAGCACCCGGGGCGCGTCCAAATGGGTGCGGAAGACGACCACGGGTTTACCCGACTGCACCAATAGGGTCTCGTCTGGTTCCAGGTTTCGCAATGATTCGAGGATGGCCTCGAATGCTGGCCAATTGCGGGCGGCCTTGCCCCGGCCGCCGTAGACGATGAGCTGGTCTGGGTCGAAAGCCACCAAGGGATCGAGATTATTTTGGATCATGCGGTAAGGGGCTTCGATGAGCCAATTTTTACAGGTGAGTTGGGTGCCGCGGGGAGCGCGAATGGTTCGGGGCATGTTGGATCTCCTCATACAAAGGTGGCGATTTCCGCCAGTGTTTTTTTGCTGATGGCCGGCACCTGGGCATCCTCGGCCGGATAACCGGTAACCAGGATTAAAAAGGGCCGTTCGTTGGCCGGCCGGTCCAATATCTCATTCAAGAAGCCCATGGGGCTGGGCGTGTGGGTCAGCGAGGCCAAGCCACTGTGGTGCAAGGCGGTGATGAGTAAGCCGGTGGCAATGCCGACTGATTCCTGCACGTAATAATTTTTCACTTTACGCCCGTCGGGCAGTTGACTGTAGCTCTGGGCAAAGATGACAATGAGGGCTGGGGCCGTCTCTAGAAAAGGTTTGTTTTCATCGGTGCCCAAGGGGACCAGCGCGTCCAGCCACTCCTGGGGCGCCCGGCCTCTGTAAAATTCACGCTCTTCGACCTCGGCCGCCTGGCGGATCTGGGCTTTTATCTGCGGGTCGTTGACCACCACAAAATGCCAGGGCTGCATATTGGCCCCATTGGGCGCCGTGCCGGCCGCCAACAAACAATTCTCGATGACCCCTTGTGGAACCGGTCGATCGGAAAAGTCGCGGACGGTCCGACGTTTGCGCATCTGGGCGTAGAAGGCGCCCGCCCGCTCAACCATCTCTTGTGGTAAAATCTCATCAAAATCGATCAGGGGTAAAAATTGGGCTTTTTTTCCAGTCATTTACCCTCCTTATCGGGGCCAGGACCTGGGCGGTCGCATTGACTATCGGTGATGAGGGCGCTTGCCCGCTTAAGGCGATCTTTGGCGCATTTGGCTAGAGTTTAACATATTGATCGGCCAGGGACACCGTGACAGATATTTGTCAATATTCGTTGGGTGGAACACTACTTCTTCTTGCTTTACTTTGTCGTTCGATAGGAATCGCCGTGTTGAGTCAATGCGCAATTTTGCCCCAATCGGTGGATTTCAGGATAATTGACTGCAAAGAGGGTTCCATGAACTTGGTCCTTAGCTTAAAATAAGCCATATTGCAAATAGCCTGCGCCATATCTACAATACGTCCCCTACACCTTTTTCTGATCAAGGGACGATCATAAGGGAGACAAAATCGTGAAAGGCATAGCGCTACCCCCCCATCTGAAGATTCACTTCTTGCTGTTTGGCATCCTCTTGTTGAGCCTGCTATTCATTCAGGCGCCGTTCAGCGCGGCAGCTATCGCCCAGCAGGATGCTCAAGGGCCCTCTGCCACGGTGATTTACGTCGATGTGGATGCGCCCGGCCCAACTCATAATGGCGCCAGCTGGGCGACCGCTTACCTGGATCTGCAGGTGGCCCTGGCGGCCGCCGGCAGTGGCTCGGAGATTTGGGTGGCCGAAGGCATCTACCGGCCCAGTAGCACAGGGGTCGTAAGTGATACCTTCACCCTGAAAAACGGCGTAGCCATCTACGGTGGCTTCGCCGGCACGGAAACGGCACGGAGCCAGCGAGATTGGGAGACGCATGTGACCATTCTCAGCGGCGATATCGACGGAAATGACCTGAATGAGCCGCCCGATTCGGTGACAGATATCGTGGGTTCTAATAGCTATCACGTGGTGACCGGCAGCGGGACCAACAATACGGCTGTGTTGGATGGTTTTACGATCAGCGGGGGCAAAGCGCCGGTAGGCCAGCTGGAGCCGTGTGGACCGCAATGTGGCGGGGGCTTATACAATGTCAACGGCAGTCCGACGCTGAGCAACCTCATCTTTTTGGCTAATTATGCGCCCAACAGCGGTGGGGGTGGGGTGTTTAACGGCAGCGGCAGCAGCCCTGTGCTGACCGATGTCCATTTCTTCAAAAACCATGGGATTCGAGGTGGGGGCATGCACAATGATGGCAGCAGCCCGGTGATCAATAAGGGGAGTTTTGTGGGCAATTCAAGCCGCAATGGGGCAGGTCTGTACGAGACAAACAACAGCAACTCGACTTTAAATGAAGTCAATTTCAGCGACAACAAAGCCAATAATTTTGGCGGCGGTGTATTTATTACAGAAAGCAATTCTAACTTTATCGGCTGCGTCTTTGAGATGAACGTGGCCAATAATGCCGATGATCCTCTAGACACTGATGATAATGGGGGCGGATTATATGCATTAACCGGAGCGCCACACTTGAAGGACGTGCTCTTCCGCGGCAATGTTACCGATTTTGGCGGGGCCATCGCCAATGTCGATTCGTCCATGATCCTGATCAATGTGGTCATCGTGGGCAACCAGGCAGTCTATGGGGGCGGGCTGCACGACAGATCGGGCGAAATGGTCCTGACCAACGTGACCGTAAGCGGCAATAAAGCCACGCTAGCTGGCGGCGGTATGAATAATATCATCAATAGCAAAAATGTGATTCAGAACAGCATCTTCTGGGGCAATACCAGTCCCGGAGGGAAACAAATCACCAACGATGGCACCAGCCAGCCGACCATCCGATATAGTCTGGTGGCTGGTTCTGGGGGCAGCGGGCCAGGCTGGGATACGAGCCTGGGGCTGGACGGCGGGGGCAATATTGATGGCAACCCGATGTTTTTACGAACGCCTTCGCCTGGCGCTGACGGAAATTGGGATGGCGTGGACGATGATTATGGCGATTTGCGCTTGTTAGTCACCTCCCCGGCCGTTAATGTGGGTAACAATTCCCTCGATCCAGATCCCGCTAATAGCCCGCCTGACTCGATGAACGACATCGCAACTGACGTCGACGGCAACCCTCGCATCGCCAGTCTGGTGATCGATATGGGGGCCTATGAAACACCTCCTAGCCGACTCTATGTCGACGCCAGCAAGATCGGTGGCAAACAAAATGGCGAGTCCTGGAATAATGCCATGACAGATTTGCAGGATGCGTTGGACAGGGCCTACACTGGGGTAGAGATATGGGTGGCCAATGGGACATACAAGCCTTCATTAGCCACCGACGGGTCAGATCTGCGAACGGCGACATTTCAACTGAGGTCGGGGATCAGTCTATATGGCGGCTTCGCCGGTAACGAAAGCTCGCGCACACAACGTGATTGGTTCGCCAATCAGAGTCTTCTTAGTGGCGATATCGGCCTAACCGGCGACCCCAGCGATAATAGTTACCATGTCGTGACCACAAACGGCATCGACAAGACGGCTATTCTTGACGGCTTCACCATCCGTGATGGCCAGGCCGATGGCTCGTCGGCCGGAATTTGTGGTCCTCAATGCGGCGGCGGCCTGTACAATGATGGCGGTAACCCGACCCTAATCAATTTGCTCATCCTGGAGAACCAGGCTGGCGATAGGGGTGGCGGGCTATTTACTGCCAATGCCAATCCCACGTTGACCAATATTTCTTACAATGGCAACAAGGCCCTTAGCGGCGGCGGCATCGCCAGCGTCAACGGCAATCCATCGCTGATTAACAATGCTTTCAGCGGCAACACCGCTACCAATGGCGGCGGCATGTACAATAGCAATAGCGACGCCACGCTGACCAATCTCACTCTCAGCGGCAACGATGCCAGCGGCCAGGGGGGCGGTCTTTATAACAGCAGCAGCGACCCGATCATCCAAAACAGCATCTTATGGGCCAATACGGCCGTGTCCGATCCGGAAATAGCCAACATCAGCAGCACGCCCACCATCCGCAACAGCCTGGTGGCCAGCTCAGGGGGTAGCGGCCCAGGTTGGGAAACAGGCCTAGGCAATGATGGTGGCGGCAACATCGACGAGGACCCCCTCTTTGAGCGGGATCCCTCACCCGGCGCCGATGGCCAATGGAATGGTGTCAACGATGATTATGGCGATCTGCGCCTGAATGAGTCGTCGCCGGCCGTCGATGCTGGTAACCGCCTATTCGATCCCGATCCCAACAACAGCCCTCCGGACAGTCTTGACGATATCCCCAACGACCTGGCCGGCAATGGGCGCATCTCCGGCGTGCAGATTGAAATGGGCGCTTACGAAGAACAAACCAAGCTATACTTGCCCACGATTTTCATCGAGTCATAACTTCATAACCTTCTTGAATAAAGGCTGGTTGCGTCGTGACTCTTTGCCAGGCTGATAGACAAGAGACGTTGATAGGCTTTCTCATGCCGGCTGGCGATGCCCACCGATTCCTGCACGCAATAATCTTTCACTTTGCGCCCGTTGGGCAACAGGGCGTAACTCTGGGCGAAGATGACGATGAGGACTGGGGCCGTCTCTAAAAAAGGTTTGTTTTCATCGGTGCCCAGTGGGGCCAGGGCATCGAGCCATTCCTG
>JAHEJP010000192.1 GCA_024638855.1 Chloroflexota bacterium | reverse complement strand
AGGCGGCAATGCCCGAACTCTACAATGAATTTGCAGAGATCGCTCATAGGTTGGAAGGTCATTACCGGAACATGCAAGACCTGGAGTTCACCATCGAAAATGGCAAGCTGTGGTTGTTGCAGACGCGGGATGGAAAACGCACGGCTCAAGCTGAAGTGCGAATTGCGGTCGACATGGTAGAAGAAGGGCTCATCAGCAAGAAAGAAGCTGTGCGCCGGGTTCATCCGGACCAGGTTGACTTTTTTTTGCACCCTCAGCTTGACGAGGAAGCGCGCAAGGATATCCAACCTTTCGCCGAGGGGTTGAATGTCTCTCCAGGCGCAGCCGTTGGCGTAGTGGCATTCGATGCCGATACGGCCGAGCGCTGGGCCAAGGAAGATGGCAAAAAAGTTATTATGGTCCGGCCGGAAACGAAACCGGACGATGTCCATGGCATGTTAGCCGCCCAGGGCATCCTGACCAGCCGCGGCGGCCGCACCAGCCACGCCGCGCTGGTGGCTCGCCAATTCGGCACGCCGGCTGTGGTTGGCGTGAGTGAACTGGATATTGACCTCATCGGCCGGCAGATGTCCATAGGCGACCTGGTGATTAAAGAAGGCGAATGGATCTCTCTTGACGGCACACTGGGCCTCGTCTACCAGGGCGAATTGCCGACCGTCGTGCCTGATCTCAAAAATCCTTACCTGATCAAATTGTTGAGCTGGGCGGACGAATACCGCAAACTGGGCGTTTGGGCCAATGCAGATTACCCGCGCGACGCCGAACGAGCCCGCGAATACGGCGCTCAGGGGATTGGCCTTTGCCGCACCGAGCATATGTTCTTTGAGACAGAACGCCTGCCAATCGTGCAGCAAATGATCATGACCAAAGACGACGAAGTGCAAAATGAAGCCATCGCGAAGCTGCTGCCTTTACAGAGAGGTGATTTTGCAGGCCTCTTCAAAGCCATGGATGGCCTGCCGGTCATCATTCGCCTGATCGATCCACCGCTGCATGAGTTCTTGCCGGCTCATGACGAATTGGTCCAAGATCTGGCCGATCTCAAACTTCGCTTGCAACACATAGATAGTATGGCCGAGATCGATAAGGTACTGGACGAGATCCAGGTCAAGCAGACCTATCTGGAACGAGTCGAAGCGCTGCATGAGCAGAACCCTATGCTGGGTACTCGCGGGGTGCGCCTGGGTATTCTCATCCCAGAATTGACGAAGATGCAGGTGCGGGCCATCTTTGAAGCAGCCTGCCAGTGTGCGAAGGAGGGCTATGATGTCCATCCAGAGGTCATGATCCCGCTGACGTCCCATGTGAATGAGCTCAAGACGCAGCAGCAAGCGCTCGAGGGAGAAGCCCAGGCGGTCATGGAAGAACAAGGCATCGAGATCGACTACAAGTTCGGTACGATGATTGAGATCCCGCGAGCCGCCTTGACTGCCGGGGAGATGGCTGAGTACGCTCAATTTTTCTCCTTCGGCACCAATGACCTTACCCAAACTGTGTTCGGGATATCCCGTGATGATGCGGAAGCCGGTTTCCTGGTAGATTACATCCAGAAGGGGATTTTGCCGGAAAACCCGTTTGCATCGATCGACCCCAATGGCGTTGGTAAATTGATGGCTATTGCCGTGAAGGACGGGCGAGTAACCCGGCCTGATATGGAGGTAGGCATCTGCGGTGAGCATGGCGGCGATCCGAAGAGTATCGAGCTCTGCCACAAGATTGGATTGAATTATGTTTCCTGCTCGCCATTCCGGGTACCTATTGCCCGTCTGGCGGCAGCCCATGCTGTGTTAAACGAAGAATAAACAAAACCCAGCTAGGGGTCCCAGGGTGGGGGTGCATGATTCAATGCACTCCTACCTTCCTTGACTGCAGAACAGGAAGAAATCCAGCACAACAGAAGCTAAGTTTCTGGACAAGTTAAGGAGTCCTGACATGAACAAAGAATTAATTACCATCGATGGCAATGAAGCGGCTGCACGCGTCGCTCACAAGATCAATGAAGTCATTGCCATCTACCCAATCACCCCCTCTTCGCCGATGGGCGAGTGGGCTGACCAGTGGTCAGCCGAGGGAAAAAGAAATATTTGGGGTTCGATTCCGATGGTGGTGGAAATGCAGGCAGAGGGTGGCGCGGCCGGGGCAGTGCATGGCTCGCTTCAGGCAGGGGCCCTCACCACGACATTCACCGCCTCTCAAGGTTTGCTCTTGATGATCCCCAATATGTATAAGATCGCCGGCGAGTTGACCTCAACGGTCTTTCATATCGCGGCCCGGTCGGTGGCGGCCCAAGCGCTGTCCATCTTCGGTGATCATAGCGATGTGATGGCGGCACGCAGTACCGGCTTTGGCATGTTGGCTTCTAACTCGATCCAGGAGGTCCTGGATATGGCCATCATCTCTTCGGCCGCGACGCTGGAAGCCCGAGTGCCGTTTCTACACTTCTTTGACGGTTTTAGGACGTCGCACGAAGTGAACAAAGTCGAATTGCTGGACGATGCTGTACTGCGGGCCATGATCAACGACGAGTTGGTGCGCGCTCACCGGGAACGAGGTATGACGCCGGATAAACCAATCCTGCGAGGGACTGCCCAAAACCCGGATGTCTTTTTCCAGGCTCGGGAAAGCGCGAATCCTTATTATCTGGCTTGCCCGGCAATCGTTCAGAAGGCGATGGACAAGTTCGCCGAACTGACCGGCCGCGAATACCACTTGTTCGATTACGTCGGTGCAGAAGATGCTGAGCGCGTAGTCGTGCTTATGGGTTCCGGGGCCGAGACAGCCGAAGAGACAGTGGCCTACCTGGCAGCCCAGGGCGAAAAAGTGGGCGTCGTGACAGTACGCCTCTATCGGCCGTTTGACGTTAGCGCCTTCGTCAAGGCGTTGCCGCCCACGGTTAAGGCGGTTGCCGCTCTCGACCGGACGAAAGAGCCCGGCGCCACTGGCGAACCCCTCTACCAAGATGTGCTGTCAGCCATCGTCGAGGCAGTCGCCGATGGAACCGCGCCCTTTGACACAATGCCTAAGATCACCGGCGGCCGTTATGGCTTGTCGTCCAAAGAGTTCACGCCGGGAATGGTGAAGGCCGTCTTAGACGAATTGGCTAAACCTAAACCGAAGAATCATTTCACCATCGGCATCCGTGACGATGTCACCAATACCAGTCTCGAGTGGGATAAAGCATTCGATATCGAGGCCGACGATGTGGTCCGGGCAGTCTTCTACGGTCTCGGATCAGATGGCACGGTTGGAGCCAATAAAAACTCGATCAAGATCATTGGCGAGGATACGCCCAACTATGCCCAAGGCTATTTTGATTACGATTCTAAGAAGGCCGGCTCGGTGACGGTTTCCTATCTGCGTTTTGGCCCCCGGCCAATTCGCGCACCGTACAAGGTGGGCACGGCTAATTTTGTGGCCTGCCACCAATTCAACTTCATCGAACGTTATGATGTATTGAGCCGGGCTCAGCCCGGAGCAACCTTCTTACTCAATAGTCCTTATGGTCCTGAAGAGACCTGGGACTACCTGCCACGCAATATGCAGGAAACGATCCTCGATAAAAAATTACGCTTCTTCGTCGTCGATGGTTACCAGGTTGCTGGCGATACCGGCATGGGCCGGCGTATCAATACTATCATGCAGACCTGTTTCTTCGCCTTGAGCGGCGTTTTGCCCACTGAGGAAGCGATAGAAGCCATCAAGACTGCCATCAAGAAGACTTACGGCAAGCGAGGCGAGGCTGTCGTGGAGCAAAACTACGCCGCCGTCGACGCGACCCTGGCTCACCTGCACGAAGTGACGGTGCCGGCCGAAGCCAGTAGCGACTTTGAAAGGCCACCGCTGGTGTCCGCCTTGGCCCCTGATTTTGTCCAGACTGTTACGGCCCAAATTATCGAGGGACTCGGCGACGAGCTGCCGGTCAGCGCCTTGCCAGTGGACGGTACTTATCCGACAGGCACGACCCAGTGGGAGAAACGAAACATATCCACTGAACTGCCGGTATGGGATCAAGAAATATGCATCCAATGCGGCAAATGTGTTTTCGTCTGCCCACATGCGGTCATCCGCCAGAAGATATACGACAAAGCATTGTTAGCGGATGCGCCGTCTACTTTCAAATCCACGCCGGCCCGATACAAGGAATTCAAAGACCTGGCCTTCACTTTGCAGGTCGCACCGGAGGATTGCACCGGTTGCACCCTTTGCGTTGAAGTCTGCCCGGTGAAGAACAAAAGCCAGCCAAAGTTCAAAGCCATCAATATGGAACCCCAGGCGCCGCTGCGCGAGCCGGAGCGGGAAAATTGGGAGTTCTTCTTGGATTTGCCGGCGGTGGACCGGACGACCATCCCCCTAAACCAGGTGAAGTACAATCAGTTGCTGGAGCCTTTGTTCGAATTCTCAGGGGCTTGCGCCGGATGCGGCGAGACGCCTTACCTCAAATTGTTGAGCCAGCTTTTTGGCGACCGGACCTTGATCGCCAATGCCACCGGTTGCTCGTCCATCTATGGCGGCAACTTGCCGACGACGCCCTGGGCCCAGAACAGCGCCGGCCGTGGTCCAACCTGGTCGAACTCGTTGTTTGAGGATAATGCCGAGTTTGGATTCGGCATGCGCGTGGCCCTGGACCAGCGGCTTGAAGCAGCCACAGCCATGCTGCGGGAGATGCGAGAAACCATCGGCCAAGGCTTAACCGATGCCATTCTCTATGCCGACCAGCTTAACGAGGCGGATATCCAGTCTCAAAGGGGCAGGATCGTCGAGTTAAAGAATCGCCTGCAAGAGTTAATAGCCGGCGATTCGGCTGAAGTCGAGCTACTGAAAGGCCCGCTGGAGAACCTGTTGAGCATGGCCGACGTCCTGGTTAAGAAGAGCGTCTGGATCGTCGGCGGCGATGGCTGGGCTTATGACATCGGCTATGGCGGCCTGGATCATGTCCTGGCTTCCGGCCGGAACGTCAATGTCTTGGTGCTGGATACCGAGGTTTACTCCAATACCGGCGGCCAGATGTCTAAGGCTACGCCAAGAGGTGCCGTGGCCAAATTCGCCGCGGCCGGCAAGCCGCTGCCCAAGAAAGATCTGGGTATGCTGGCGGTGAGCTATGGTAACATCTATGTCGCCCGGGTCGCTTTTGGCAGCAGCGATGCCCAAACCATCAGGGCCTTTATCGAAGCCGAAGCTTACGATGGCCCATCGTTGATTCTGGCCTATAGTCACTGCATCGCTCACGGTTTCGATCTTAAGTATGGCCTGGACCAGCAGAAAGCGGCCGTTGCCTCCGGTTATTGGCCTTTGTTCCGCTACAATCCGGAGCGGGTCGATCAAGATCTGATCCCCTTCCAATTGGATTCCAGGCCACCCAAAATTGAACTGGAAGAATATATCTACCGTGAGGGACGCTACAAAATGCTTACTCAAAGCCACCCGGATCGGGCAGATAAGTTGTTAAAACTTGCCAAGGAAGATGTCGCGGAACTTTGGGAGACTTATAACCAATTGGCCAATCCCAAAACCAACGGCAAAGGCAATGCGTAGTAAATCGAGATAATGGGATAAGGCGGCGCGGCGATAATTTGTGGTTGCGCCGCCCCATCTCCACGTCTGATGAAGGAGAATTGTTATGGACCTGACAACAACTTACTTGGGACTTAAGCTCAAGAACCCGCTCATTCCCTCTTCCTCGCCTCTATCTCGAAATATGAGTAGTCTGAAGCAAATGGAGGACAGTGGCGCAGCGGCTATTGTGCTTTATTCCCTTTTCGAAGAACAAATCAGTCTAGAGAGCCATACGCTCAACCATTATCTGACGCAAGGGGTCGAAAGTTTCCCTGAGGCGTTGACCTATTTTCCAGAGGCGACCGAGTATGACACGGGACCGGTTGAATACCTGGAACAAATTAGCAAAGCTAAAACAGCCCTGGATATCCCCATCATCGCCAGCCTGAACGGCGTGTCGACTGGGGGTTGGGTGAAATACGCTCGCAATATCCAGGAAGCCGGCGCCGATGCGTTGGAGCTGAATATTTATTACCTGCCGACAGACCCGAACCTGAGCGGCGCTGAGGTTGAGCAGATTTACCTCGACGTATTGAAGGATGTGAAGCAAGCGGTCGACATGCCAGTGGCGATGAAGCTCAGCCCATACTTTAGCGCGTTGGCCAATATGGCTCGCCAATTGGACGCGGGCGGCGCTGATGGCCTGGTTCTCTTCAACCGTTTTTACCAACCTGATTTGGATATCGAGAATTTGGAAGTCGTGCCCCACCTATTGCTGAGCACGTCTTCGGAACTGCGCCTGCCGTTGCGCTGGATCGCCATTCTTTACGGCCGAATCGAGGCTGATTTGGCACTGACTACAGGCATCCACACGGCCGAAGATGTATTGAAAGGCCTGATGGCTGGCGCCTGTGTGACTATGGTGGCCTCGGAATTGCTGCGCAATGGCGTGGTTCGCCTGCAGGAGATCCTGGTTGATCTGGAGCGCTGGCTTGTCGAGTATGAGTACGAATCGGTGAACCAACTACAAGGCAGCCTGAGCCAGATCAACTGCGCCGAACCGGCCGCTTTCGAACGGGCCAATTACATGCGAGTCCTAAGCTCCTTTGCCCCGGACTATCTATGGCGAACTGGCTCCCTCGGGGTAGTGCCCGGAGGCGGATAAATCGACACTTCGTGGGGGGAGCCGGCTTGTTTTAACGGCGATCATGACCAGCGTTGGTTCCAAACGCGCCAGGCCTGTAACAGCGTTTGCGGCAGCTTGGTGTTGGCGGGCGTTAATTGGGTTTCATAATTGCTGAGATCGACCTCTTGTTCGATGAAGCGGCGGAGGGGGTCGGCCAATTCTTGATTGCCTAATAATAATGCACCGACGATCTGGCCTTCGGCCATGACGATTCGCAGCGAATTGAGCCCGTCCTTGTCCCAGGCTGAGCGAGTGCTTGTGGTGAAGGGAGCCGTCCAGACATGGCTGGAACCCCGTGAAAGGTATTGCAATTGGTCTACATCACCGTCGGCCTTGGTGCTTACCCGCCCAATCACGGTCAGATGCAGGCCAAATAACAAGGCGCAGTTGAAGGGGCTGCCTTTGTGGTAGTTGAAGCTTGGCGATTTACCGTGGGCGACGTCGACCATGTTGATCCCGGCGGCGCGCCCTTCGTTAATGGCACTTGGCCAGAGAATATCCAATTGGTGCTGGCCGGTCCAGTGATCGTAGACCTGGGCGACATCTCCGGCGGCGAAGAGGGAAGGTTGGCTGCTCTGAAGAAAGTCGTTAACCAGGATACCTTTGTCTTTTTGGATGGCCAGCTCTTCAACCAAGTGTATATTAGGCCGCACGCCAATAGCCACCGCGACCACCTGACACTTGATGGCCCGGCCGCTTTTGAGACGGACGCCGGCGACTTTGCCGCGCTTGCCAACAACTTCGGTTATTTCTTCGTTGTAGAGAATGGAAATGCCTTCATGGCGGATTTGGCTTTCGACGATGGCCGATTCCTGTTCATCAAAAAGACGGGGCCAGATCCTGTCGCCACGTTGCAGTAAAAGGGTGCGCGCTCCCTGGTGCCTTAATCCTTCGGCCAGTTCCATGGCCGTGATGCCGCCACCTACGACGACGGCCGTTTTGGCCCGGCGCCCTTGTTTGACCACTCGTTTGGCGTCATCCAAGGTGTCAAAGGTCAGGACACCTTCCAGATGAGCGCCGGGAAATGTAGCCGGTACGGCCGTCGCTCCGGTCGCTAGGAGCAAGACATCATATGCCAGGGGTTGGCCATCTTCCAGGAAAACTAGCTTAGCCTCCAGGTCGAGCCGGCTAACCTGGCCGAAATGCAGCTTCAGCCGGTGGGAGCGATAGAAAGAGTCGCCCCGGGTGATGAGCTGGCTTTCGGGAACCTGATCCATGATGTAGTAGGCGATGCCGGGCCGGGAATAGCAGAGATAGGGTTCGTTGGTGACGATGGTGATCCGGCCGGACGGGTCACGCTGGCGAATCATTTCGGCCGCGCTCATGCCAGCGGCGCCATTGCCAATGATCAGGTAGTGGTAAATGGTCATTTCATATCCCGAGTCCGCAATCTTAAGGAGAGAGGGAGTTCATCTGGCGACAATTCAAGAGTGTTGTCTGGGCGAATCAAAATCGCCGGACCCCATTTGAGAGTACCGCGCGGGCACTTTTCTACACAAGCGCCACAACTGATGCAGCGGCTATCGGTTACGTTTTCGCCGCGGCGGGCATACTCGCGGACTTCGATGCCTACCGGGCAGTTATAAGCGCATATGCCACATTGGCAGCAGCGGCTGCCATCGGCCGTGACCTGTTGTAGCCTGGCTTCACCGGTTTTTGGCGCTGCCGTCGATCCGTTATTAATAAAGCGTTTCAAGAGTTTAGTAAACATAGAAAATCCGTTTTTGTGGGCAGCGGCTCATCTGTTAAGAAATAGCGTCATGGAAGAAGCGTTGCAATTCAATATACTGTTACCATCAGCCAGCGCCACTTCAGAGGCCGCTATAATAAATGGAAGCACCGATATGGATGAACATGGCCGTGAATAAGGTCAGGCCTAAAGGTACGTGAAGTGTATGCCACAAACCCATCATCTGTTGCACCGTCTGTAAAGAATCAATTTGGCGCAGCAAGCGCTGCTGCTGGCGAATGCTTTTTTTTACCTCGGCCATTTTCAGTCGTTCTTCTTTGTCCAGTTTGCGGATAGCGGCGTTTAATTGTTGCCGTTGGCGATATTCCTGGATGCGCCTGGTCAGGACGGCCGCCGCCGACAATTCTTGATGATCGGCTGGCCTCGCCGTTTCCTGCTGCACCAAGGCTTGAACGCGGGCCGGTTTATCGGCCGCCCAAATCGTCAGGTTGTGCTGTTGGCCGATGGCCTGCGCTTCCAGCGTGCGCCGGTCAATTTCCAGCCCGGCGACGGTGCGGGGAACGGCTGTGTAGATGTAGCGGCCTAAGAAACCGCTGATGACGACTAAAACTGTCAATAACATGGTCAGGCCGGCCAGCCCACGAAAAACCAGGCCGGTATGCATCAGCACCAGAGCCGGGCCCACGATGCCGGTGAAAATGTGAAATGATAGCCAGTGGCGTACCTGGCCGAAGTTAAATATTTGCCAGCGCTTGCGAGCGCTGTAGAGAATCTCGGTCATGATCATTAATAGTGCCCCCAGGATGCCCAATGTGTGGCCAAAAGGATGGCCACCGGCCGGAATTGAGAGGGCTTCATAAACGATATAGACGGCCGCCAGGAATAAGACGACTACCAGACTTAGATTCAGCTCGAAGTTATTTTTCATCCCACCTAATCATCATCCCAATTCCTGGTCGTGTGGCACTGGGAGCACTGGGGCACGGGCCGTGGATGATCTTCCTCGTCATTTGGCGGGTTATGGCAGGATTTACAGTCGGTCAACCCATTGTGGCTGAAGTTTGCATCGCCCCATCTGTTGGTATTGTGGCATTGGGAGCATTGGCCTGGGAAATGGCCGCCAGGCGGTGAGTGGCAGGATTGGCAATCATTCAAGCCGTCGTGGCTGAAGCTAGCGCCGCCCCAGCCATTGGTGTTGTGGCATTGGGAGCATTGGCCTTGGTAATGGCCGCTGGGCCGGTTATGGCAGGATTGGCAATCGGTAAGCCCGGCATGGCTGAAGCTAGCGCCGCCCCAACCATTGGTGTTATGGCACTGGGAGCATTGGCCCTGGTAATGGTCGCTGGGCCGATTATGGCAGGATTGGCAATCGGTAAGCCCGGCATGGCTGAAGCTAGCGCCGCCCCAGCCGTTGGTGTTATGGCATTGGGAGCATTGGCCCTGGTAATGGCCGCTGGGCCGGTTGTGGCAGGATTGGCAATCGGTAAGCCCGGCA
>JAHEJP010000191.1 GCA_024638855.1 Chloroflexota bacterium | reverse complement strand
GGTATTCCATTAGTATTGGAACCGATAATAGACATAGACCCAAATCAAGCTGTTTTTTCAGTGAGAAGCAGCATATACCATAGGATTTTGGTGGTCAAATCCGGATTTTCGGCAGATAAAGCTTTGGTTTGAGGCCAGGTAGCTTGTCGTCATCACAATAATCGCGTTGAAAACGGGATTTCTGGTCAATTTTAGTGGCAAAAAGCCTCTGAAAGCCACTATGTCCTTTTTCTGTTCGTAAACTAGTGAAAGCCCATGAAGAACTTCAAATCGAGGCTGGAGATGTTGGCGCAAGCGTTGCAGCGGCAAGTGTTGTTAAGCACCAGTCGCTCGAGGGTTTTGCGAAAGCTGACGTAGGTGTCTTCGATAATTTCAATGAAGGTCTGTCCAAAAAAGAAGTTCTCAAGAAGACCGTAACTGATTACAGCATCTCCTGCCAGGCGAGAGATGATCAGTGGGGGCTGTGTGTTTTCCACCAGCAGTTCTAGCAGGGCAGTTAGCGTATCTTGGGCGTGTTCCAGTTCGGATTCGCTCAGATACCGTGTATAACCAGTTACGTCGGCGATTAAAAAATAACCTTCGTGAGTTATAGACATTGATTGCTCCAACAGAGGGCGGCCGTACAAAACGGTAGATTTGGTAAACCGGTTATCACAACCTTTCGTGAGTGGGTTAGGCGGGCAACTTCAGTCTTTACTTGAACCGATATTCCCATGTCGCACTCTTGGATTGGCTATTTAACATGCACACTGTGGGGAGTGGCAAGGACGGTTAAACAACCTAAAATGGGGTTCGCTCTTTCCCAGCGATTCTAGCAAAAGTCACCACATCTTCAAGCGTGAATGCCACGGCATTCCCAGCAACCTGACTGACGTGCTGGTGGTGTGGTTAGTTCAGCGGAAGTTTGAGAGCCTGGACAAAATGGGTCAATCAGATACGGTGCAATGGGATTCGTAGAGATGACTCGCCGGGGCGTCTCTACCGGGCTGTCTCTTCTTCGGCCGCGACCGGCGGCGGTTCTGGGTCCCCTTTGCCCATGAGGCGGGCGATCCAGGCGTTTTGTGTATCGGCTTCCAAGATTAACTCTTTGATGATCATCGTCACCGGAACGCCTAAAATGGCTCCCAGAGGACCCAAAACGGCCGACCAGATCGTCACCGAAAAAATAACCATGATAGGCGCTAAATCCAACCCTTCACCCATGAATTTAGGTTTAAGCACCTCATCGGCCATTCCGTTGATGAGAATGATGCCTACGAAGACGACCAAGGCCGCCAACGGACCAGACTCCAAATAGGCCAGGATGGTGGGGGGAACGGCCGCCAGCCAAAAACCGATAACCGGGATGTAGCTCAGTAAAAAGGCCAAAATACCCCAGAGCAAGGGTAGGGGGACACCCATGATGATAAAGAAGACGGTATCCAAAACTCCGGTCAATAAGCCCACCCAGGTAGTGATAGATACATAGCGCCGAATATTGGTAGAGAACTCTGATAGACGACGAACATAGTCGTTACCCAGTTCAAGCTCGGTCGCGATTTTCGAAGGCATATTGAAGGCCTCGATGAGCATAAAAATAATGGCTATGATGATAAGAGCAATGCTGGAAAGTGATTCGACGGCCGCGGCAAGCAAGGCGGCATATAGACTCAGCACTTGTCCCGGATCAAACAGTTGAGAGGTTGATGAGGCATCTTCTTGACCAACTCCCAGGCCGATCAAAATATTATCTACTCCATCCTTGATACCTTGTAATTCTTCTTCATAAGTAGGTATTAGCTCAAAAAGTTGATCGATGGCAATGATCAATACCACAATCAGAAAGCCGCCGACGGACAGGATGGCTACAAATGTCACAACAAAAGCCAGCCAACCCGGCGCTTTCTTATCCCGCAGCCAATAAAACAGCGGGCTAGCGCTGAGGACAATGATCCAGGCCAATAATAAGGGGACGATGAATCCGGCCGCTTGATTCATGACAGCAAGGGCAATGCCTAGAGCGGCAACGCCGATGATGAATCTAAGCGTAAAAGATAAACCGTTTTGATTCATTGTAACTCTTTCTTCTCCAAAAAAACTAGCTGACCCAGACCTAGCGGAAACTAGCGGACTCTTGTCCGGCAAAATCACCTGTTAAGGCGTTCATCTAGCCTACTCTTCGGCACCATTTGGAGTAGATCTTTTGTCATGATGCTCTTTCTTCCTTGCGCTCTCCTGGCGGGATGCCCAGGCCCTGAGGCCAATGAAAAGGCCCAAGGCCGCAATGGGCAGGGCGATGCCGGCTCCCTCAGCGAGCAGATTGGCATGATCGCCGGTAAAAACGACCCCCAGGAAGTTGACCGCCAATACGACCACCGTCACGCCAATGAGGCTCGTCTCCAGCTCCTCGGTATTGTGGATCTTCAACCAGCCAGGAAATTCGATCTCACTGATGAATAGCTGGTAAAAGCCAATTGAGGTGATGTAAAGCACAGTGCCGATCAAGAAAGTGTGAACAAATTCCACCACCTCGATTACGATAGGCAACTCTTCGCCCTGGTGCTCAATATGGATGAGACCGAAATTCTCGCCAAGGGTTTCAATCAACACCCGGATCAGGCCGATGCCGCCAAAGACGAAGAAGGCGGCCGCGGCCAGGCCCAGGCCGATGATGGGTATGATGATGAGATAACGGGTGGCGACGAAAAAACGATTCATGGTAATCCAATCCTCCAATGATAGTTTACTTGTCCAAGATTTTGCACCAAAGATCAGAGATGTTTGGCGACCTTAATTGTATCAAATACCTGACTCAGCCTGTATACGGCCGGAGGCGATGGCCTCAACTAATGCCTGGTGATCGCGTTCGGTTTGGTCGGCATAAGTCATAGCGAATTCGGCCAGGGCCTTGGGAAAGGTTTTACCTTTACCGAGATAGCCGGAGATGCCGGCCGCATCGCCGGTGCGGGCATGAGCTCGGGCCAGGCAGATAGCGCACACCCGGAGATAAGTCTCAAAGCCCTGCTCATCCAAACCGGCCACATCCAGCGAGCCCTTCATATCTTTGAGCTGGCGCCAATAGTATTTACGGTCTGCCGCACGGCTTTCATGCCAGCCCAGGAAGATATCGCTGCTGGCCTGCATCAGCCGCTGGCTCTGGACGATCCGTTGGGCCGGGCTAGCATACTGGCTGGCGGCCGTATAAGGTTCCAGAACCGATGGGCCGGCTTCTTTTTGCTGCAAGATGATGGCGTCATCCTCTGCGCCGCCTTCTAATAAGATGATAGTACAGCGGGTGCCAACGCTGCCTACACCGCCCACGCGCAGGGCAGCATCGATCATCCGAAAACGAGTCAGAAGTTGCTGCCTATCTTCCGGTAAACTGTCTAAATATTGCGCCCACATATCTTCGATTTGAGCTCTCGAAAGCAGTTTTTCTTGCTGCTCTATGCTAAGCAACTCGTCGAGACGTACCAGCAGCGGCGGATCGCTGACGATCTGACGCCGGCCGTCGACGAACTGGGTCAGCTTCTCCAATGTTTGCTCCTGGGTCTTCATGCGAGCTTTGCGGATCATCTTGCCGGCGCTCTTTCCCCCCGCTTTCGAGGAGCGCCCAAATGCCGCCTCGACGGCCTCCGCTTCCACGTGAAAATACCAGACATCCAAAGTGCGGGCCTGGGCCAGGCGCCGCATGGCCCGGCCATAATGCTCGCCAACCGCCCCAGCCAACCGCCGGTTCATCTTGTCGTCAAATTCGTTTTCCCGGCCGGCGACCACAGCGCTAGCGGCCAGTCGTTTCAGGTCCCACTCCCACGGTCCGGGATGGGACTCGTCGAAGTCGTTGATGTCAAATACCAGCCGGCGCTCAGGGGTGGCAAAGACGCCAAAATTGGATAGATGGGCGTCGCCGCAAAGCTGGACCTCCAAGCCGGTGACAGGCGTGCCGGCTAAATCGGAGGCCATGACGGCCGCCGATCCGCGTAAAAAGGCGAAAGGAGAGGCGACCATGCGGCCGTACCTGATTGGCAGCAATCCTTTGACCCGACCCTCGTCTTGAGCCTGGAGCAAATCCAAGGGATCCGGCCGGTTGGGGGCTGGTTCCCAGGCAGCGTGGTTGCTACGGGGTACCTGGCCACGCAGGTATTTTCCTATTGCCAGCCGCTCTGATCGCGGCCGAGCCAGATGGTAGTGCTGATCTTCTACCATGGTTGACCTCCAAAAAAATTAGTCGCGCGAGTAGTTGCGGGTAAGAAGTTTGCTTCCTATATTAATAGTTGAAGTGGCATTTGCCTAACATTTTGTTTGCAGGCAGATCCGTGCATCATTGGCGGGCGATCAAGTCTGTTGGTTTGGCCATGACTGTCTCCCGCAACTGGGCGACAGATTTACTGCAAAATTAGTGGGTGACAGAATTGCTGAAGAATAACAGACCGGCTTGTGACTATTGACAGGGTCCGCAAAATCGTATACTATATCGTCATACGATATAATACATCGACTAGCGATATAGTCTTCAGGAGAGGATAGCCTCCTAATAGCCTATGGTGTACCCGTTACTCTAACTGCTGATGGGGGGATAAGCAATGCAGGCTCCAGAGAAAAATCCAGAACAGCATCTGCCGCTCACCCCGGCCGTCTTTCACATTTTATTAGCCTTGTTCGACGGCGAAAAGCATGGTTACGCTATCATGCGGGAAGTGGAAGAGGCGACTGATGGGCGTATGAAGCTGGGTCCCGGAACTTTATATGGCGCCATTAAACGGCTGCTCAAGGCAGCCCTGATCACTGAAATCGACGAGCGGCCCGATCCTGCACTGGATGATTCGCGCCGACGCTATTATGGATTAACTGACTTTGGCCGGCGCGTCCTGGCGGCCGAGGCTGAACGACTGGATTATCTGCTTGAGATCGCCCGCCAGAAAAAGTTATTGGGCGCCGCGAACGAGAGGCTGGGGGAAGCCTCATGACCCCGGTCGAGCGTATCTATCAGGTGTTGTTATGGCTATACCCGGCCAAGCACCGTCAGGCATACGGCCGGCTAATGCTCCAACACGCCCGTGACCTGAGCCGCTCTGCGCGGCAACGTGGTCGCTGGCATTTAGCTGTATTGTGCTTGCGTTTAATGATAGATGGGATAGCCAACGCCTTTATCGAGCATAAGGAGGCGATCATGAACGCGAACGGCACGTACAAGCCAGTTCCCTGGCTAAGCGTCCTCCTAGCGGCCGTGCCTGGCTTATGGGTTGCGTTTTCCAGGCGGCACGCAGACGTGTTGGGGCCGCTACTACTGGTCCTTGGTGTTGGCTATATTCTGTTATTTGCCATTGGCCTGCCAGCGATGTGGTGGCGTCAACGGCGCTTACCGATATGGGGTCTGATGTTTGCCGGTGCGCTGGCCTGGTTCCTGACCTACAGAGCGGGAACGGGACTATTTCAGCAGGTGAGATTACCTTATATCTTTGGCTGGGAACTAGGGGTCGTAATTCTCAATATCGCCCTGGCTACAGTTCTATTTGTGGTCTTGTTACCCCGCCAACGCCTGCCCGGTTCTGTCTGGGTGGCTGTAGGACTCATAGGGCTGATCAACGTTTTGGGAGCGATTATATACGGCTCGATCCAGTTAGGGGATGGCTTCCAAATAGGTGAGCTGCAACAATACATGATGGCCTCACTGGCCTTATCGGCCGAAGGTCTGATGTTGGTTGCGGTTGGCCTCTTGGCAGCCCGACAGTATGGCGTTTTGGCATTGTTGGTCGTCATTGGCGGCTATGGCTACATATTCTTGGACACCGATTATCTCTTTGGCTATCCATCTCGTGATTGGCCCGGGTTACCGCTATACCTTGTCACAGTGAGCCTCTTGTATCTTGTGCTGACACCCGTCGCCTTGCTGCGCGCCAAAACACGGCGGGGCCGGGCATTGGCGGTATTTGTTCCCGTGGTACTATTCCTCGTGGTTCGCGCAACAGTCCCAATCCTCATCACGGGACGATCGTTGACGGCGCTACGGCTGGGTGATGCCGGGATGTCCATCAACGTCCTGCTCACGCTTATTTTGGCCTGGTTCCTTTACAATCACCTGGCCGTCTCCCACGAAGCACAGTACGATTCGCTACCAGGTCGTTAACCCGTAGGCTCTCCTGTAAAAATTATCACGTAGCCATGTGAGCATTGTAATGAAAAAGCGATTAGCCTTGTTCCCGGTAACAACCCGGGTTGTTACCGGACCAGATGGCCAACAACTGTCGATCGGCGAAAGTGACCTGACGGAATTAGCCGGCCGGTACGGAACGCCGCTTTATCTCTATGACGCCTCAACCGTGGAAGCGGCCTTGGCAGCTTACCTGAAGGAATTAGCTGCTGCTTATCCGGGCCAAAGCGGCTTGACCTATGCCGGAAAGGCGTTTTTGTGCCTGGCCGTGGCCCAATGGACCCGGCGGCATGGGCTGTGGCTGGACTGCACGGGAATGGGAGAACTGGCGGTGGCGGCCGCTGGCAGCGTGCCGCGATCCCATATTCTCCTGCACGGTGTCAACAAATCAGCCCATCTTCTGGAGGCTGCTGCGTCCCAGGCCGGCACTATTGTTGTTGATAATTTGGCAGAAGTAGAGCGGCTGGTTTACCTTAGCGGGCAAAACAACGGCCAGGCGCCTGATTTGTGGCTGCGCTTCCGGCCGGGCCAGGCAGTGGATACCCACAGCCACGTGCAAACCGGCCAGGAAGATAGCAAATTCGGCCTGAGTTGGGATGAAGCCATGGCCGCGGCGGCCATGTGCCGTGCCCATGACTTGCCCCTGAGCGGATTACATTTCCACCTGGGATCCCAATTTCGAGATCCGGCACCACTAGTTCCTGCTCTGGCACGGACATTGGATCTGGCCGAGACGATCCAGATGGAAGAAGGCTGGACCTTATGTCCTGGCGGCGGTCTGGCTGTTTCGTATCACGAAGATACGCTACCGCATCCCGATATATCTGCTTATGTGCGGCTGGTAGCCGAACATGTCGTGGCAGGTTGCGAACAACGAAACCTATCGCTGCCATGTCTACGATTGGAGCCAGGTCGCAGCCTGATTGCCCGGGCTGGGGTTTCACTTTACCGGATAGGCGAGGTTAAACACACAGGAACCCGCCGCTGGTTGCTGCTGGACGGGGGTTTGGCCGACAATCCCCGCTTCGCCCTATACCAGGCGCGCTATTCGGCCTTGCCGGTAAAAGAGCCTTTCCGGCCGCCGTCCGATCCGGCCACACTGGCCGGCGCTTACTGTGAAAGCGGCGATGTGCTTATCGAGCACCTGCCCATGCCGGCCGTGGAGCCAGGAGAGCTGGTAGCCGTGCCGGTTAGCGGCGCTTACCAGCTAAGCATGGCCAGCAACTACAACGGCGCTACACGCCCGGCCGTCTTGTGGTTGGAAGACGGTGTGGCCAGCTTGATTCAGGTCCGCGAGACAACGCTGGACCTGCTGCGCCGAGACCGGCCGCTGCCCGGGAAAACCCGGCGAAGAAATTCGGTATTTTTCTTCAAATATCACGGATCCGGCAACGATTATATAGTCGTCAACCGGGCTGATTGGGGACGCGAGCCAAGACAAGAAGAAATCAGACGCCTTTGCGACCGTCATTTCGGTTTCGGCGCCGATGGACTCCTCGTGGATCATTCTGAACCGGGCCGGCGATATGCCGTTCGGATCTTTAATCCCGATGGCAGCGAAGCGGAAAAAAGCGGCAACGGCCTTTTGATCTTCTCTCGCTATTTATGGGATCTGGGGCATGTTGGCCTGAATCCGTTCCCAATTGAGACAATCGGCGGCGAGGTGGAAGCACGCATGTACCCCGGCGGCCGGCGAGCCGCTATCATGATGGGACAGTTCAGCTTCGACAGCCGGGCCATTCCGGTCCAAGGACCTCAAGGGGAAGTGATCGGCGAAACAATGACGGTACTCGGTGAAGAGCTGACCTACGGCGCGGTTTCCCTTGGCAATCCCCACTGCGTTATTTTGCGCGAGCAGGTTTCGGCCGCCGATTCCCGCCGTTTGGGACCACTAATCGAGAAGGATCCCCGTTTCCCCAACCGCACCAATGTTCAATTCATGGCTGTCTTGGACAGGGATCATATCCAGATAGAGATATGGGAGCGCGGCGCTGGCTACACACTGGCCTCTGGCAGCAGCAGTTGTGCGGCCGTGAGCGTGGCCAACAGGATGGGGCTGTGCAACCAGGCTGTCACAGTTCACATGCCCGGTGGCGTAATCGAAGTTATCATCGGCGACGATCGGACTGCGACATTGAGCGGCTCAATAACCAAGGTGTGGTCGGGATCGATTTCTGATGAAGTATTTGAGGGCGTTATCACGGGTCAACCATAATCTTTTCCCAACCACTTGACTCTGGCAGCAAGTGCCAGACGTTGCCATCGGCGGCGCGGAGATAGCTGTGGTTGTATTTGACCATCGTTGTCGACTGGAGAATTGAGTCAAAGGCTATTTCTGGCTCAACTGCCCAGCCTAACCGGTCACGCACCAACTGCTCTGTACACCATAGGTTGCCGAAGCCGCGAACGGGGTGCAGCTTACCTACTGGCGGCGGTCCTAAATCACAAATTGCGCTACCATCCCATTTGTCTTCATAATTGCCCACTTTTGGATACATGCTGTCGGCAAATAGGACAATTATGCGATCCTGAACATCAACCCATATCATTATGCCACCCTCAAACTGCTGCTCAGCCGCTGGGGAGTGGATAGGTACACCTGGGCAGCCATCAGGTGGCGGGTTAAAGAACCAGGTGTCAGGACATATGATGCTGATAATCACGCCGGTTGACACGTGTTCATCGGTCACAGTATTGTAAGCATCAAGCATAAAATAGATTGCATTGCGCTCCCAATCAGGAACTGTGTGATTAAGTGTGCCAATGAGGGGTAGGTCCTCCCACCATTCGGCCACCCGGTAATTCCAGAAGCGGGTCAATATGACCTGGTCAGCATATTGAACTTCCCAAGAAAGAGTCACCATTTGGCCGGGATCGGCTGCGTTTGGTTCAGCCTGAAAGTAAATAATTTGCGGTTCGGGCGGCCGGGCAAAGCGCGGTAAGTAAACGGTATAATCTAATTCTTGTGACGTGTGGTATTGGGCGGCAACAGCAGTGGTTGTCATCAAAAGAATAATCAGCCCCAAAATTAACCAAAAACAACGCCGGTTCATGATTGTTCCTCGGTCGTGGAATCGTCTCCTAGTCGAATAGTTAATATCAAGATGAGGGTAGTTTGCGAGTTGTGATCACTTGCATAGTGATTATTTGCATAATTACAGTATAGATCTCTTATTGGTGCATTGCATTAAAAGGGGATGAAATCTCCCTCACTGGCTTGTTTCGGTTTTCTTTAACGATTCTTGAGTCCCACCCCAAGAACGGACCCACCGGATCACGTCTTTCTCTGTCAATGGCTGCCGTTGTACACTGGTTGACCAGGCCCAACATGCCCTCAATGACAAACTGCTTTGCTTTTTCCCTAACTGTTATGTGGGGTATCTCTGTTTCTCGACTACGGCTGTTCACAGATAAAGTGACTAGAGTCAAAGCAACGTTTTGATACTGGCGATTGGCAAAAAACCAGGCACCCTCTGGTCCTAGAAAAGATTTGGATTTGTTTGCCAACCAGGTTCGCAGATCTTTCAGGTTAGTCGTGAATGGTTAGGTTGCCCCCGTCCATGCTGAACTGTCGGAGGGTGCCTTTTATACCGCAGTGATTCGGCGTTAATCGAATCTCAAATGCTACCTGACGCGCCCTACCTCCTTGCAGTAGGGAGATCGCCCTGTCTGAACTGTCCGATCTGTCAATCATTAGTTAGTTTTTTCATATCCCAATGAGGTTCAATTCAGAACTTGTGCAACAGTAAGA
>JAHEJP010000553.1 GCA_024638855.1 Chloroflexota bacterium | reverse complement strand
CCATACTCGGGATCTGTGAAGCCGCCGTGGGGCACCACCTCGTGACGAAACGAACGTTGGCCCCCCAACATGGCGTTTTCGGCCGCGATGCGTCCTTCATAGGTCGCACTTTGCACTAACATCATGCGCCCGGTGATATCCCCGGCAGCGAAGATGTGCGGGGCGGTCGTTTGTAATGAATCGTCGACAGACACATAGCCCTGGTTGGCCTCGACCCCGGCCGCTTCCAAGTTTAAACCCTCGATGTTGCCAACCCAACCGACGGCCATGATGATCGCCTCGGCCTCGATGCTTCTAGTCAACTCGCCCAGGCCAAAATGCAGGCGAAGGCCATCGCTCTGAATCCGCTCGATCCGCTCCACGCCCGCGATCTGGGTGATCACTTGAATCCCCCGTTCGACGAAGGCGGCCGCCACACTCTCGCTGACGGCTTCATCTTCCGCGCCCAAAATAGTAGGGGCCACATCCAAGATCGTCACCTGGCAGCCGAAAGCGGCTAAAATCGAGGCCAATTGGCAGCCAGTGGCGGCGCCACCCACGATCACGGCCGAGGCGGGCAGCTTCTCCAGACGCCACACATCACTGTGGGTCAAAGCGTGTTCCGACCCGGGAAAGGAGAGCCGGCGGGCGTGTCCGCCGGCGCACAGGATAAACTTATCACCCATCATCTGCCGGCCGTCGTCCAGGGCAATCGTAAACGCATCCACAAACTGGGCCGGACCGGCTCCATCCCAGACCGTAATGTCCGCCTGGGCCAGGTTGCCGAGCAACTGTTTCTTCTCATGAACCCGGTAGACAGTTTCCTGGGCGCGGGAGATCAGCGCCGCCAAATCGACCTCCGGTCGCTGGCCCAGCAGACCATATTCGCCAAATTGCTCGGCATCGCGCACTAAGCGAGCGGCCTTAGCCAAGACCCGGGTGGGCACGCAGCCGTCGTTGGTGCAAGTGCCGCCCAGGCGATCCCGTTCCACCAGTCCCACCTTCGCTCCTAGCTCCCGGGCGCGCAAAGCGGCAATGACCCCACCGGGCCCGCCGCCAACGACGATGACATCCTTCTTTTCTACATCCATTTCTTTTCCTTTCTTTAGCCGGCGGCCGGCGAATCAATCGCCTTGCCCTCATCTAGCCGCTGCCTTTTAACCACCTCTGGTCTTCCAGAGGCTGCTGGCAAGCCAGAAACCGGTCTCAACCACAACGAAGCCTTCTCCGGCTGTACAGTCGCTTCTATCACCTCCAAAATGGCCCGGTTTAAGCTTTCTAGATCTACCTCATCTCGGGCCGTCTCGGCGAAAGCTGCCATTATACCAATGGCATCATAGTTTCTGCGGTAGAATCGGCGATCGATCCAGCGCTGAACCCGGCGGCGCAATGGACTGAACAAAGCGGCGATGGCTAAAGTTGATAAAACGATGGCCACGGCCGACTGCTCGCCACTTACGGCCGCGAATAAGCTCTGCAATATGACCACGCTGCCGAAGTAGATCATGGCCAGAAAGACAGTCAAAACGGCATAGACCAACGTCTTGCGGATGATGACATCGATTTCAAACAGTCTGTAGCGCAGTATGGCGATGGTGATGGCAACCGGGAAGGCCAGGATCGACAACACAAACACAAGATTGGCCCAGCTTGCCATGTCAAAATTGTCAAACTCTGCATCGCTGGAAATCGCAATCAGCGCATAAACGACGACAAACACGACCCCGGCGTAGAGCAGCCACTTGATCTGCTGGCGCTCGACAGCATGAGCGCGACGGTAGCGCACGAATAGTGAAACGACGCTGGCCAACACAATCGTTATCAGTCCAACGAGCCAAACAACTGAGACGAGTGTTCCCATAGCTTCGTCCGAAATGAAGCCTATTGGATTGGGCAGCCTCCAGTCGTAATTGATCGGGCCAATGGTATCAGAGAAGGCGACCAACACCATGAAATAGACCCACATGCCGAGGGCCAGCCACTTTATCCAGTTCCACCTGGAAGATGGTGGACGGCCGGTGGGAAAATGCAAAGGGATCAAGAATACGGGGAAGATAACCGGGATCCACGACCAGGTATCGAACCACAGCAGCAGCCACAGGGCAGGCGTGAGCGCCGCCATCGGCGTTGCCAGAAGAGCTTCTGGGGACACGGCCGTCACCAAGGCGGGCAGCATCAACAACCAGCCGACCCGGTTTCCCGGCTGGCGGGAGATGATCAACGCTGCCAGGATTGAAAACAATACCGGTAGCGCCCAGCCCCAGCCAAATACCTCCTCCATATCAAAAAGCGAGGCGGGTCCACTTTGGTTTAGCAGCCAAATGATCACCTGGACCGTGGCGCTGATGATGCAAAAAAGACACAGCAACCAGGCCAACAGAACGCTCCGGTTAATTCGCTGCAAGGTTGTGCCACCTAAAACTAACTTTCTCATGGCTTATTGCCTTCTTTCCAGCGATGGTTGATTCCTAAGAGCAAAATCATTAGCTGCCGCCTGCCTTCTTGGCCTATCATGACTTTGTCGCAACCATAGGCCGGCGCTTTCCGGCTGCATCGTCTCTCTCACGACCTGCAATAACTCGGCCGCCAACCGGTCCAGGTTCACCTCGTCCCGCGCCGTCTCGGCGAAAGCAGTTAAAATCCCCGCGGCATCGTACTTGCGGCGGTAGAATCGACGATCGATCCAG
>JAHEJP010000190.1 GCA_024638855.1 Chloroflexota bacterium | reverse complement strand
ATAAATGTAAGGCTGAACACGACGATGGCAATGATAGCTAACGTGCGCCGATCTTGACCGATCGATGCTTGTTGCTGGGGATCATCTTGACTGCGAGTGAAGTACCAGGAAATAACGGTCAAAATTATGGTTGCTGTGGGCAAGATATAATCGCTAAAGCGGATTGGGAGAGGCGGTTGTAGCCAATAGATGCCCACCACGCTTGCGATTAATAGAGCCCATGCTCGCCATTTTCCCGGCAACAGGCCAGCATAAAGCAATCCGGCAATACCAAAAACGATGATGGCCCGAATGTCAAAGGTCAAGGTCAATCATGCCTTTCGAATACATGCCCCCACATTTGCCTCCTGACATTTCAGCGGCTGATGGTAGCGATGGGATTAATTATTCTCCAATTGCGGAGATTGCTCCATGACGAGCCGCCATACTTCATTAAGCATCATGAGTGCCGTCAGATTGTAAAGGCCGTACCCACTTTCATAGGCCAGATCCATGTTGTAATCATAATAATCAAAGATGACCAAGTGAACGCCATCATCGCCCATTCCCCGGCCTGGCAAGGTTTCGGCGATGAGATCAAAGTCCCAAAGCGGTATCCGGTAATCGGCCGCAACCTGACGAATTGTGACATTATTGCGATTATCATCACCCTCAAATCGATCAGCCTTCGTCGCCAAGATGGGAATGACGCCGTGATCGATAGAATGCTCGACCACTTTGCGAAGATTTTTATCGAAACCGATCGTATCCCACTTGTCGTTTGTGCCTAATACGATGAAGAGAACACTTGGATTATGTAAACGAATTTCACAATCGATAACCGGTTCATTAGCTAAACAGTCTTCTTCACTTGCCCAGATTGGATCGAATACTGCCAGGGCTGTCAGGCCACGCAAAGCGGCTTCACCAACCCGGTCAAATGAGCCTTGGTAGGCCGTAATGACCGGCTCAAGGTAAATGAAAGGCCCCAGATCGTATGGACCCGTATCCCAGCGGCCGAGGAAATGGTGTGTGGCGATGATGCTTGCGCCGAGTCTTGAAAATGAGCCGGGATCGCGACCTAATTCTTGACCGCGCGCGAATATCTGACGGATGTTTGTAGCAATCTCATCATTGATACCGATGACATCGCTGGTTGGCACACCATTTAGCAAAATTGGCGTTGGCGAAGGTAAGATTATTTCAGTGACAGTTGGAAGAAGTGTTATCGTCGGCACCAGTGTTGATGATGCGGTCGGAGGGGCTTCTGACGTTGGACTGGCAAATCCGACCGCCGTCTGGATGGCGGCAAAAGATTTAATATCCGTAGCTTCCGAGCTGCTGTCAATGCGAGACTGCGTATCATCAGGCGTGATCGAAGGGGCGGGGGGTAATGAAGGCGCCGGGATAGCCCGCGTCGGTAAGGGTTGGTTGGGCTCACATGCAGTAATAAGAAGGGCAAAACCAAGTAACAATATCGCCCATAATAGACCGGTGCGACCTTTGACTAACACGTTTTGCAGCCCAGAAAACCTTTAAAAACCCTGATAGATCCACTGGGGAGCGTTATCGCTGGTGGCAATAATCAAAAGGAGCAGGATGGCAGCAAGAGCCAAGGCTACCAAGTTTTCCCAGGAAAAAAGACGACGGAGCATGATTAAGGCGCCTCTCCACACCATTTCCACTCGCCATCTTCTTGAACTACGCGGTACGATACCAGAGGAAACTCTGTCTCCTCTGCACCATACAGCGCCACAATTTTTCCTTGGCATCGAACGACATTGCCTTCACCATCTCGTTCGCAATCCATGTCTTCGATGGTCACACCAGATACACTATCAAATGTCCGGCTTTCGCGTTCAAGGACGGATTCCATTTCAGAGCAAAGTAAGGACCGAATTTGCGTGGCATCACCGTCGACCTTGGCTTGGAGATATTTCTCCACACTTTCGGCCGGATCGGTACCGCCACCACTGCATGCTGCCATGACAAAGACCAATAATAATAATCCTAAGAATCTCATCTATCCTCCACCTCTATTACTGGCCGATTACCTGCCGAACGGCATCCAAAGCCATAAGACCGGTCAAGTTATGGAGCCCAGTTCCGGTCTGGAAAGCCTCTGGCATGGTGTAGTCGTTTTCGACGAAGACAGTCAGATGAACCTGGTCGTCCAGAAGCCCGCGTCCTGGAATTGTGCCTGCCACCAGGTCAAAGTCCCAGAGGGGGACGAGATAGTCGGCCGCGATCTGTCGTAAGATCTCATTGTTTGTATTGTCTGGTCCCTCAAAACGATCGGCTTTGGTCACGATGATTGGGATGACCCCATTTTCAATCGAATATTCGATTACTTTTCGCATATTGTAATCAAAACCGGGCGGGTTACCGGCATCGTTAGTGCCCAGGAGTACTAGGAGAACGCCGGGGTTATTCAAACGGAACTCGCAAGCCAATAAGTTTTCATTAGCTTGACACCAATCTTTATTAGCCCATAAGGGATCGAAGACACCCCAGGCGTGTAGACCCGGTCGTAGCGCTACCCCATATCGCTCGTAAGATCCGGTGTAGTAATCGATGGCCGGTTGTAGATCGGCGAATTCGCCCAAATCATAATTGCCGGTGTCGAATTGGGTCAGAAAGCTAGAAGTGGCGATGAGGCTATCGCCCAATTTCGAAAATCCATGGGAGTTTCGACCCAAAGCCTGACCTCGAGCGTAGATCTGGCGTACGTTTTCTTTTACCTCATCCGGCATGACCACGATCTCGTCAATCAGAATGCCGTTGACGGCCGCTGGATCGATAGTTGGGATATTTTCCGTAGTGGTTATGCTCACTGTCGCCGTCAAGAGTTCACCAGGGCCGTTTCCATCACCAGGTTCATAGTGGAGCGTCGTTGTGATTTCCTCGCTGTTGGTAAAAGTTTCCGTGAGTTGGCTTGTTACCGTCACTTGGGCAGTCGTTGTGATGGGTGTACTAGTGGCTGGCAGCTGGGTTACCGTGGCTGTCGGCATTATGGTCGCCGTAGGTGAGGTCGTGTTCGTAGCTTCCGCATTAGATTCCTGAGCGGATCCTGAGTCAACCGGTGGTTGAGCCTCGGATTCAACTAAGGAACAACCAGCTAGCAGGAGTAATAGAAAAGGTATGAGGGCAACATGGGCCCATCTCATTAGCGTTGGTTGGGAATAGTCACTCATCTTTTCCGAAGCTATCTACTGGAATTGCCTCTTATCTCGTTCAAAATAGCATCCAGCACCATGAGAGCCGACAAATTGTGTACACCATGACCACGCTGAAATGCTGTAGGGGAAGTATAGTCGTGGGCGTAGAATGTGGTCAAATGCACGGCATCCACATCGAGACCCCTACCTGGAATGGTACCGGCCAACAGATCGAAATCCCATAAAGGGATTTGGAAATCGGTTGCTAGCTGGTGAATCATATCATTATTGATGTTGTTACCTTCAAAACGATCGGCCTTTGTACCCAATACCGGCAGCACTCCGCTGTCAATGGCGATTTGCACGATTTGCCTTAAATTCTCTTCAAAACCGGCCGGCACTCCCCGGTCATTGGAACCTAGTCGAATGATGATAATACTGGGATTGTGGACACGGATCTCACAAGCGATTGCGTTTTCGTTTGGCAGGCAAACAGTCTTATCGGCCCACATTGGATCGACTATGGTCCAAGAATGATTGCCCCGCCCTACTGCCAAGCCTTGTCGAGCGTGTGAACCGCTAAAATGGTCGATAGCCCCTTGCAAGTAGGCATACTCTCCCAGGTTGAATGGCCCTTCATCAAAGCGAGCCATAAAATGAGGGTTCTCGATTGTGCTATCGCCCAATTTGGAGTAAGCATACGGATTCCGGCCCATAGTTTCCCCGGCTGTAAAGATGGCTTGAGAATTTTCGATGACGTTTTCGGGCATAATTAAGAAAGATTCTAGGGGGACACCGTTGATAGAGGAGAGGCGGAGTGGGGTTGGTAGCAGCGTATCTGTCGGTGGTATGGGTGTCTCGGTGGCTGGCAATGGCGTCATAGTCGCCGGGATAGGTGATAATGTTGCGGGCAAGGTGTCGGCTGATACAGGAAGAGATGTTTCAGCCTGGCTTATTTCCGATTCAGCAGCATAAGCTACGGCTGAATCGAGAGGAATGATCAGTGACTGCCCAGGGTAAATCAGCCGGGCATCACTTAGACCATTAGCCGACACGATCGATTCTACGGTGACTCCATAGGATACAGAAATTCGAAATAAGTTTTCACCAGCTTGCACTGTATGGATTGTTGATTCAGGTTGCGCTTCTTCATCAAGCGGGGTGAAGATTTCGGTCGCCAAAACCGCGTCCTTGGCCGTATCCAATGTAGGCGATGGTCCGGCCGTCGGTGGTTGATTCAGGTAGGAAGGGTCAATAGTCTCGAGTCTATCTACCAGGGAAAGTTGACCATCCCCTTGACTGGTTACCATATTGTTTGATTCGCCCATCTGACCAGATAGTAGAAAGGCAAAGATGGCTAGGATGATCGCCAGGAATGCAACGATACTCACTACTATGATCGGTTGTTGGTTTTGCTTCATATGAGTTACGGCCGGGTTAAGTTGAACCGGCGAACAAGAGTATAGTTAATCAGGGAACTCTCCGCCAAATTGCTGGCGACTACCCCAAAGCCCTTATTTGACTTATCGTTACTTCCACTCCCATGGTCAATATTGAACACTCGCTCGCTTTTTTGTATCCCAGCCTGATATCCTCACCAATTCCCGTTATCGTCTGCTAAAAGCCCGAGCTATATATGCCCCTTATACATGGCCAGACGGTTTAACGCTAATATGCTTGATAATTAATTGACAAATACAAGATAAATGCTTGGCAATTCATATTTCGACAGTATGCTTTTACGTGTATTGAGAATAGCTACATTGTTTCTGCAGTTGCTTCAAACGCGACTGTTACCATCGGAAATTGGCTAATTTCTACACCCATACGATGCCCCGCTTAAAACGGGGCTTTACTTTTACCAGACGTCCTTAAATTCAACTTATTCTCATATCTTACGTCGTGCAACTCCTACCGTTTGTAGACGTACTGATAAGCGGCGTTTCAATAAACGATCTATCTCAAAACGGGCGAAGATTGTCTTTCTTAGACCAGGTCATTAACCCTTTATCGTCTGTAACATTTCGTTCACTCTCATGGTGTTTCCGCCAAAATTTTAGAGTATAATGTTTTATTAGTGCCGCCTTTGCATGCTGATTTATTACCAAGGAGCAGATACGATGAGTAAACGCGTAGCTATTCTGGTCGGCGGGGGTGATGTGCCTGGCCTGAATATTTGTTTGAAAGGTCTGGTTTATCGCCTCATTGACGAAGGCTTTGAGCCTATCGGAGTTCGCAAGGGTTGGGATGGATTCATCTATTACAATCATCATGATCCCACCACTTATGGTGATAATTTCACAGAGCTTACGAAAGCGATGGTCCGGCCTATTGACCGGCTACACGGTTCATTTTTACACTCTTCGCGGATCAATCTGAACAAAGTTCTCCCCAAGCAGGTACCTGTCTTTTTACGTCAGCCGGAGGCTGAATCTTATGACCTGTCCGATCATGTCGTCGATGTTTTTCATCGTCTTAAATTTCACGCCATGATCACCCTGGGCGATGATGACATGCTCCTCTCCGCAGCCGAGCTTAGCCGCCGAGGGCTACCCATTGTCGCCATTCCAAAAACGATTCATAATAATATCAAAGGCACAGATTATACCATTGGTTTCAGCACTGGCCTGGCCCGGGGCGTTTCTTTCATCAACGAACTACGAGCCTTGGCCGGTTCGCGGGAACAAGTGATGGTAGTCGAGACTTTTGGCGTCGGCTCGGGTCTCAGCTCGTTGATGATCTCTTTTCTCGCGGGTGTCGACCGGGCGATTATCCCCGAAGTGCCATACGATCCAGAAAAACTAGCCTCTTTAGCGATGAATGATAAACGCACGAACCCTGGTAATTACGCCGTCATTACCATTACCGATGGTTCCAGTATCCTTCCGGAGAAGATGAGCGAATTTCTGCCTTATTTGCTCCCTGATAACCAACAAATTATCGGTACTGAAAAAGGCCTTTCGGGCAGCGGCCTGGTGGCCGCACACCTTATGGGAAAATTGCTTGATGAAGAAGTTTTCTTACAATCCCTGACATACTTACTTCGTACAGGACCACCGGATGGCCAGGATATGCTTGGCGCGATGAATTTTGCCATTCTTGCTACCCGCCTGGTCAGGGATGGAAAATTCGGCACCATGACCGCGTACCAGCGGCGTTACAATTTAACCCATGTGGACCTTCAAATTGTCACCCAAGGGATCAATATCGTAGATGTCGATTTGCTTTATGATGTGGACAATTACCGGCCTAAGGTCGATCTCATTTGGGCCGTTCAGGAGTGATAACAGAATTATCTGCCTGGGATGTGTGTGATGAGCGAAAAAAATGGAAGCGCGAATAGCAAGGTCGTTTTGCTGAATGGTGTAATCAAATCCTTTCCCTTGGGCGATGATGCTGAAGTCACCGTGCTCAAAGGAGTTAATCTCGAAGTTCAACGAGGCGAATTCGTTTCAATCGTTGGCCCTTCTGGAAATGGCAAATCAACCTTGCTCAACATGATTACCGGCATCGACCGGCCGTCAGCCGGTGAGGTTATCGTCACCGGTCAACCTGTCCACAGCATGAGCGAAAATGATTTGGCCGCCTGGCGCGGTGACCATGTGGGTATTATCTTCCAATTCTTTCAAATGTTGCCATCCTTAAGCTTGCTGCAAAATGTGATGCTTCCCATGGATTTCGCTAACAAATATGAGTCTAAAGAACGAGAACAGCGAGCTTTGGAACTTCTTGATATTGTGGATTTGTCTGATCAGGCGAATAAATTGCCCGGCATGGTATCTGGTGGGCAGCAACAAAGGGCTGCTATTGCCCGCGCACTTGCCAATGACCCACCTTTAGTGGTGGCTGATGAACCTACCGGTAACCTCGATTCACGTTCCGCGGCCGATGTCTTTAACCTTTTTAACCGGCTTGTCAAAGAAGGAACAACCATGCTAATGGTCACTCACGATAAGGAATTAGCACGCCAGGTTCCTCGGGTGATCGAGATAACCGACGGCCGCATTACCCGCGATGAATACGCCGGAGCCGCTGTCTGGACGGGATATTAGGCGAGGTATTTAATGGGAGTTATTCGCTACAAAATTTGGAGCGATCTTTGGCAAAATAAAAGCCGAACGTTGATGGTTGTGCTCATCATTGCCTTGGGCGCGGCCGCTTTGGGCATGATCATTAGCACCCGCAACCTGGTCATCGAAGCCATGAGTGGCGGCTGGCGCTCCATCAATCCGGCGATGATCGGCCTTGCTGCAAGCCCAGCTATCGACGAAGAAACCATAGATCGTCTGAATCGTTTAGACGGCCTCGAAAAAGTCGAGGGTTATTCCCAGGTCAACATCGAGTGGCGTTTATCGCCTGAAGAAAGATGGCGCCCTGCTGCTCTGGTTTCCCGGTTCGATTATGAGAACCAAAGCTACAATAAAATCTCCTTGCTAAGTGGCGATTGGCCGGAGGAAAAAAACCTAGCGGCCGAGGATAGCGCTATTACCACTTTTGGCGTACCTGTTGACGGCAATATTTACATAAAGTCAAGAGGCAAAGAGCGTCTTGTTCAAGTTAACGGAGTCATCAATGACGAAGTGTCTCAGCCCCCAAATTTCGGCGGCAATGCCCAGTTTTATGCTTCCGAAGATTATTTCCAAGAATTGACTGGTCAAATCGGTTTCAATATCATCCTTGCTGGCGCCGCAGAGTATGATCCTGAAGCCCTTGACCTCGTCGCCGTAGAAATCCAAGACAAGCTGGAAAAACAAGGGGTAGATTCGGGTAGTTTTTTGTTTGAGCGGGTAATTGATCCCAATAAACATTTTTTTCAAGATATCATGGATGCCATATTCTTGGTGCTGGGAATATTGGCCGTTTTTGCCCTCTTCTTGAGCCTCTTTCTGGTTTACAATACTATTAACGCTCTAATCAGCCAGCAGATAAACCAGGTTGGGGTCATGAAGGCCATCGGCGCACGAACCAGGCAAATCCTGGGGACTTATTTATTGTTGGTGCTGGGTTATTCGCTGCTGGCCTTGGCTGTTGCTCTGCCTTTAGGTGCCGCCGGGGGATGGTTTTTGACTGTATTTTTAACCGGCTCCTTCAATGCCGACCCCGGGGGTTTTGTTGTCTCCTGGCCGGCCGTTGCTGCCCAATTGATAGTCGTATTTGTGGCCCCCATGATGGCGGCGTTGGTGCCCATCATCAGTGGTTCGCGTATCACGGTCAATCAAGCCATCAATACCTATGGCCTGAGCGTTGAGCCCAATTTCATCGATCGCACCCTGGCTAGTGTCCGACGCTTTCCGCGAACCTTGCTGCTCACCATTAGCAACACCTTCCGTAAAAAAGGCCGAGTTCTGTTAACTGAAATCACATTGGTGCTCAGCGGCTTGATCTTCATCATGGTTATGACAGCCCAGGAATCGGCCGCTTTCACATTTGGCGATGTTCTCTTTGATATTCTCAAGTTCGACATTAATATGCTTGTAAGAGAACCAGAACGGATTGCACGCCTTGAGCAGCTTACCCTTTCTCATCCAAATGTTGAGGCGGCCGAGATGTGGGGTTTGAACCTGGCTGCTATCCGGCCCCTGGATGCGCCGGCTAACTATGATGACAGAAGTTCGGTGATCTTTGGCGTACCGAATCCGACCGACTTATATGGTCCCCAAATGCGGTCTGGACGATGGCTGTTACCCAAGGATGAATACGCCGTCGTCCTCAACCAGAATTTGGCCACCGACGCCGGGGTAGGCCTGGGCGACTGGATTACTTTCGATCATGGGGCTACCGGTGAAAGCGATTGGCTGGTAGTCGGCTTGTTATTTGACCCGGTGATCACCAATTCGGCCCACGTGCCTCGAGATGTTTTGGCCCGAGAATTGGGTCAGGCCGGAAAAGCGATATCACTTTGGATTCAGACTGATCGACACGATCCCCAGGGCCAAATAGCGATTGCCGAATCCTTGCGGACCTACTACGAGGCCAATCAAATTGATGTGGTCCCGGCCGGCATCTTCAATGCCGACACGGGCGGTGAAATTCGGACTCAAATATTAAACAATTTCGGCATCATCGTAACACTATTAATGACCATGGCTTTTGTGATCGCCATCGTGGGTGGCATCGCCTTAAGCGGAACCTTATCCCTCAATGTCATCGAGCGTCGCCGGGAAATTGGCGTGATGCGGGCCATAGGCGCAAAGTCTCGGGAAGTTGGATTGATCTTCGTAGGTGAGGGTTTGATCTTGGGACTTTTGAGTTGGGTTATTGCCGTGCCCTTGAGCATTCCGGCCGGCCGCCTCATGACTGAAGCCATTGGATCCGCCATTGGCAATGAGCTTGTCTATAAATTCTCGCCAGTCGGTGCTGCGATCTGGTTGGTCATCATTATCGTATTGTCGGTCGTGGCTAGCTGGTTGCCGTCTCGCAGCGCTATTCGTCTTAGCGTCCGCGAGAGTCTGGCCTACCAATAAATTTAAGGCCTTGATATTCTTGGCTGAAATGTCCTGAACATTCAGCATACAAATGGTTAGTTAATCAATGTATTGGAGAAAAGAATGAACTGGAGACGAATCCTCATCATCGCCTTCGTGGTCATCGTCATCGCTGCCATTGGCTTTTTCGTCTTCCAACAATTTTCAGGAAGCGAAGAAGAAACAGCTGCATTACCAACGACCGATGTTGACTCGACTGCTATTGATACCGGAGTAGATACCGTTGGCGCTGAGGGAATAGTGGTACCCTTGCGCGATTCCCCTTTGTCCGTCCCATTTTC
>JAHEJP010000189.1 GCA_024638855.1 Chloroflexota bacterium | reverse complement strand
ATTGGACAGTGCCCGGTATGCGGAGAGGCCCTGGCTGTTACCAAATTACATTGCCGGCAATGCGATACAACAATAGAAGGTCATTTTGCTCTCGGCCGTCTGTATCACCTCGGCTCTGAGCAATTGCGTTTTGTAGAAACTTTCTTGAAATGCGAGGGTAAGATCAACCGCGTGGAGCAGGAGATGGGCCTCTCTTACCCCGCGGTTAGGTCTAGACTTACAGAGGTTATTCGGGCCTTGGGATACGATGTCGCTGAGACAAAATCCGGCGGCGTGTCTGAAGAAACGCGGACGAAGATCCTGGCGGAACTATCCGAAGGCAAACTGTCGGCCGATGAAGCGGTTGAATTATTGAGAGGCTAAAACAATTGAGTTGCCTCCCTGCCTCCAGGTGACCGAACCGGTTAGAAATTTACTGCTTTGATTATTTGCACCAGTTCAATTGGTCTAAAAGGAAAAAGATGATGAATGCCGATATCCAACGTCAAGAAATATTGCAATTATTGGCCACCGGAAAGCTAACCGTAGATGAGGCGGCCGAACTCCTGGCAGCCGCCAACAAAGTTGTGAAGAACAAGGATTTGAACGATGTTTCCGCGGCCAAAATAGAACTTGGCGAACCCAAAGTAGACAAAACACTTGACACGAACTCGAATTCTCGATCGAAATGGCTTCATGTAAAAGTGAGAGACCTCGATTCAGGTGAGGACAAGGTAACAGTGAACATCCCCATGAGGATGGTCAAATATGGGCTTAGCTTAGGACGTCGCTTCGTTCCAGAACTTGATGGCAGCGACTTCGAGATGCTCGCCGATTCTCTCGATGGCCAGCGTGGCTTGCTGGTCGATGTACGAGATGAAGAAGATGGCGAACACGTACAGATATACATCGATTAGACCGGCAAATAACCTGTCGTCGTTATCCTGTTATGATTCCAAATGCGCTAATTCATCATCCTCGAACGGCGATGTGTGTCAATGTTTTTCATGAAGAAAGGCGATCGTTGCGCCATGAGGTGCAATGGATCCCACAAGTCTTTTTTTAATAGTTGAGTCGATATACATAGAGTCATTTTGGAGATTTGATTATGGCGGAAAAGAGCTTTGAACTCTATTCAGAACAGAATGTTAACATCATCCTTAACGGAGACCTGGTTGTTCGCGGTCAGAAAGGTGATGATGTCCGAGTATCCGGCGACAAGTTTGAATTCGAGGAAGGTAAGTCGGGATTGACCTTGAATGGATCGGGCGATCTAAAGCTCCTATTACCTCATTCCATGGATTTGAGCTTGCAATCGGTGAACGGCGACTGTGACATAGAAGATTTTTCGGGCCGCACCTTCATCGAAGAGGTCAAAGGTGACCTTTTATTGAGAAAAGTAGCGAATGTTAGCGTAACATCCGTTAATGGTGACCTTACAGGCCGCAATATCGACGGTGATCTTTCCATCACCAGTGTAAGAGGTGACCTGAAGGTACGTAACTTGTACGATTTGGCAATATCAGAACTCGGAGGAGATATTACGGTAACTAATGTCGAGGGATCCATCTCGTTGAGTAAGATAAATGGAGATATCAAAGTCCGGCACGTTACTGGCAACCTCGAAATTGGAGAAGGTGGTCGTGATCTGAATCTTCGAAATGTTTCTGGCCTGGTAAAAATTGGAAGAATCCGGGGTGATATTCGACTTCGAGGCGCATTATCTCAGGGAAAACATCACCTCAATGCTAATGGTGATATCGTCATTCGCTGGCCGAAGAAAGTCCCGCTCCTAGTAGAAGCAACGGCTTCAGAAATTCGCGACCGTCTATCTCTAGAAATAGTTTCTCAGGAAGAAGGTCACTTTAGCGGTAAAATAGGCAGTGCCGATTCGATCTTGATTCTCAATGCCGAGGGGCGTATCATCTTGAAGGAAGATACGGAACAGCACGATTCATGGGATGGCTATCAAGATTTTGAGTTCGATATTGCATCAGACCTGGATGGATTAGGTGTCTATATCGCCGGAGAAATCAACAGTCGCTTAACGGAATGGTCTACTCGTCTAGAAAAAGAATTTGGCCCTGCATTTACGGCTAGGATCGAAAAAACGGCTCAAGAAGCTTCATCCAGAGCCGAACGTGCGGCCGAACGAGCGGTTCGGAAAGCCGAAAAGGCGGCTAGAAAAGCACGCTGGCATACGAATCAGAGTAATTGGTCACCACAGCCGCCGCAACCGCGTGCCCAATCGAAAGAAGCAAATGCATCGGAAGAAGAAAAACTCAAGATTCTGCGAATGGTAGAAAAGGGGATCATTTCTCCAAATGAAGCAAGTACGTTGCTCGAAGCAATTGAGGCTTAAATAAGTGCTGGCGACGCCAATCCCTGCTATCAGCAGCTCTTCAAGTGGTCCGCGTCCATTTAATCTGTCACGAGATTCGAGACAGGTATTAGGCTTGATGGACATATCATTTGGCCGAATTGGTGCGGCCTCGGGACAGCGCGTCTTATATGATCGTTTGAGCATTAGCCAGGCAAACCCTCTTGCCGGTCGCCTAAATATACCCAGTCGCGGAATGGTGCCTGGCTTCGTCTGGGAAGAGGATGGCAAAATTGTTGGCAACGTAACGCTATTGTCCTCGGAAATTCGAGGCCGGTACCTCATCGCCAATGTTGCCGTTCATCCTGATTATCGTAGACAAGGTATCGCTCGAGGATTAATGAACGAGGCGATAAGCCACATCCAGAGTCTGGCAGGCGAAACAGTCTTGCTCCAAGTTGAAAGCAATAATGAGGGGGCCATTTCCCTTTATGATTCTTTTTCGTTTATCAAATTGGGAAATATGCACCAATGGCAGGCCACTGGAAGCCGGATTCGTGCCATTCCAGATGGTTCAGATTTTCGGGATCGGATTCGTCCATTAAGCAAACATGACTTTCGGGCCGCTTTCAACCTGGATTGCCATAGCGTTCACCCTGATTTAAACTGGCCTAATCCACCGCCGCCGGATTATTATGAAAGGGGTTTGTTTAGACGCTTGACTGATTTTCTAAATGGTCGCCGTCATGCCGCTTGGGTTGTCGAAACTACTTCAAGCGCCAAACAGAAGCGTTATTTGACTGGGTTGGTTTCGATAACGAGCGATTGGGGTCGTCCTACTTGGCTTAGAGTCCGGGTTGACCCTCGCTGGCAGGGACATATCGAGCGCTCCCTATTGAGTACGGCACTATCTCAGCTCAAACATACCCGTAGCACGAATATAAGATCCAACCATCCTGCTGGAGATGAGTTTGTGAGCCAATTACTGTCTCAAGGAAACTTCAATATACGCCGGACTCTGACAGTCATGAAACTAGAACTCTTGGCAAAGAGGTAGAAAACGATGTCTTTAAAAGAAGAGAGAATGCAGATCCTAAAAATGATCGAGGAAGGTAAAATTAGCGCAACAGAAGGCGCCGAGCTTTTGCGAGCAATAGATCAAGATACAAACGCCAAGGAAAGCGCGCCGCTTAAAGGAGCCAGTGCGCCGCGCTGGTTTAGAGTAAGGATAACAGACACCGTTACCGGCAAGAATAAGGTGAATGTCAATATTCCAATGGGGTTAGTTAATGTTGGGATGAAAATGGGCGCGCGATTCGCCCCAGAAATCGAAGGTATGGATTTCGACGAAATATCTGAAATTATCCGTGGTGGCGCACAAGGCAAAGTTATGGACATCATAGACGACGAGGAAGGCGAGCGCGTCGAGATTTTTGTTGAGTAACTCTAAATATTGTACCGTTTTCGCTCGTACAAAATAAGGCTGTACTTATACTGATTGTATTCATCAGGTTCATGGGTTTCGCGAGAGACCTCTAGCCATTCACGACGATCTATCGCCGGAAAAAAGCTATCGCCCTCAAACTCAGATTCGACCACCGTCAAATAAATCCTATCTGCTAATGGTAAAAACAACTTGTAAACCTGAGCACCTCCGATAACCATCACTTCCTTCCCCTTGGCAACGCCCAACGCCTCTTGAACTGAGTGAACGATCGAGCAGCCAGGCGATTTATAAGTTCGGCTACGCGTAAGGACGATATTATGCCTACCTGGAAGAACACCTCCGATTGATTCATGCGTCTTCCTACCCATAATGATCGGCTTCCCCATCGTAGTTTCCCGAAAATATCTCATTTCGGCTGGCAGTCGCCAGGGTAAACGGTTATTGATCCCAATAACCATATTTTGACCCATTGCAACGATAAGCGATATCAGCATTTTAGCTCACACGGCAATGGGTGCCCGAATTCCTGGATGGCATTGATACCCAACCAAATCGAAATCTTCATACCGAAAGTCCGATAGTGACTTGACTTCGGGATTCATGCTCATTTCTGGTAGCGGAAACGGCTCTCTACTTAACTGCAGCCGGACTTGTTCGAGGTGATTCAGATAAAGATGAGTATCGCCTAGGGTATGGATAAATTCTCCTGGTTCATAGCCCGTCACCTGGGCAATCATCATTGTCAATAGCGAATATGAGGCGATGTTAAATGGCACCCCTAAGAATACGTCTGCACTTCTCTGGTAGAGTTGGCACGAAAGCTTGCCCTCAGAAACATAAAACTGAAAAAGACAATGGCATGGGGGGAGCGCCATTTTATCAATGTCGGCAACATTCCAAGCGCTTACGATATGTCGTCGCGAGTGGGGATTTGCCTCCAGCTCTGTCAGGAGTTGTCCTATTTGATCGATGGACCGTTGACCAGGAAAAGGCCAGGAACGCCACTGGTAACCGTAAATCGGTCCTAGATCACCAGATTCATTTGCCCATTCGTCCCAGATCGTAACACCATGACTATTAAGATATTGAATATTCGTATCTCCTTGTAGGAACCAAAGTAATTCATAAATGATTGAGCGGAAGTGCAGTTTTTTTGTCGTTACGGCCGGAAATCCTTTTGCCAAATCAAAGCGCATTTGATAACCAAATACGCTAAGGGTGCCAACGCCGGTTCGGTCCCCTCTTCTAACACCATTTTCCGATATATATTGCATCAGTTCCAGGTATTGCTTCATTAAATATTGCCCTCCTTCCCTCTTTTGGTGGGAAAAATTATCCTCGTTAACACTTTTTGCTTCGCATTAACGGTAACCGATCTCAGTTGAAAATTAATGAATTTTATAGGTTCATTTTTGGGGCTAACAAAGTATAGCACATTGCTCGATCGGCCGGACAAACCTTGACTCTGAAATGAAATCGGCATTACACATGAAGAGAAGGTCCATATCTTCTAAATAAGTCGCTAAGGTTTTGACATAGTTCTCCCTTTCATCTACAATTCTGACCGGTCCAAGGGCCTGTTCCAAGCTGTTTTGATGCAGCTTGTTCTTTCCAATACCGAATTCCCGAGAGGTCTCTCTAAATGAAAGAGTTTAAGACAAAAAAAATCCGTAACATCGCGCTTGTATCACATAATGGAGCCGGTAAAACAACTTTCGTTGAGCGGCTACTATTCGACGGTGGAATAACCACGCGCATGGGCTCGGTCGATAGCGGAACTGCTGCGATGGATTTTGAAGAAGAAGAAATCTCGCGCCAAAGCTCGATTGCGACAGCTATTGCTCCAATTGAATGGCAAGGTAACAAGCTGAATTTTTTAGACACTCCAGGATATGTTGATTTTATCGGTGAAGTCAATAGTACGCTCCGAGTAACCGAAAGCGCAATCATACTCGTCGAGGCGGTCGCCGGCGTTGAAGTTGGAACCGAACAAGTCTGGCAACTGACCGGTCATAGAAATATGCCCCGAATCCTTCTGGTTAACAAGATGGATCGTGAAAATGTCAATGTTGACCGCGTCATGCGGAGTATCCGCGAAAACATCGACGGCAATCTCATTCAGCTACAATTGCCCATTGGCGAAGGTACGGGTTTTAATGGCGTAGTCGATCTCCTGACCATGAAATCTATTACCGGTACCGAGGATAAGATCGGTGATATTCCAGCAGAGTTGGCGGATGCGGCTGAAGAGGCGCGCTTTGAACTCATCGAAGCCGCTGCAGAGGGCGACGATGAGCTTCTGATGAAATACCTTGAGGGCGAAGAATTATCTAATACAGAACTCAAGGCCGGCTTGCGTGCAGCTATCTTTAAGGGTCAAGTTGTGCCAATACTATTTGCTGCTCCCCAGGCAGGTATTGCTGTCACTCCTGTGCTCGATAATATCGTGTCCCTCTTGCCTTCACCTGACGAGGTTGGTCCATTTTCAGCTTCAGACTCTGCTGGTGACCAGGTTGAGTTCAAAGTCGATGATTTATCACCTTTAGCTGCATTCATTTTTAAAACCCGCGAAGATCCATACGGAAAATTGAGTTATCTGCGCGTTTTCGGTGGCATTCTTGAGTCTGATAGCAGGGTTTGGGATATGGGTATTGATGGCGAAGTGCGAGTCGCAACTTTGAATCTACTCCGGGGAAATGACCAAATCTCTGTTCCCAAGTTGCATAGCGGCGATATAGGAGCAGTTGTCAAATTAGGTGATGCTGCGACCAACGACACCTTATGTGATCGAGGACACAAACTTGTATTACAGGAGGTTAAACAGCCAAATCCCATTTTATCCGTAGCTGTTCATCCCGTTTCACAGTCGGACGTGGCTAAGTTAACAACTGCATTAAGCCGCCTGGCTGCCGAAGACCCGACATTGACTTGGCATTCAGAACCAGCAACCAGGGAAACGATTTTGTCTGGAATGGGCAGTGCTCATCTAGATATTGCAGTAAAGAAAGCTGAATCTAAGTTTGGTGTGAATCTAACTACGAGCGTTCCTAAAGTCCCATATCGTGAGACAATTACCAAGTCACAATCTGCCGAATATACTCACAAAAAACAGACGGGAGGCGCCGGACAATATGCCCGCGTTTTCCTTAGAGTAGAATCTTTACCTGATGACGAAGAATTCCAATTTGCATCAGAGATTTTTGGCGGATCGATATCAGCTCCCTTTGTCGCGGCCGTCGAGAAAGGGTGCAAACAAGCGCTGCAAGCCGGGGCGCTGGCCGGCTATCCAATGACAGGTATTAAAGCAATCGTCTATGATGGAAAAGAACATCCCGTTGATTCAAAAGAAATTGCCTTCCAGATTGCAGGTCGTGAATGTTTCAAAAAAGCGGCTTTGGCAGCTGATCCAATGCTGTTGGAACCGATTTATGAGGTATCGGTTACCGTTCCGGCCGATAATATGGGCGATATTATGGGCGATTTAAATTCTCGTCGAGCCCGGGTCCTGGGAATGGGCCAAGAGGGAACTAAAGCTATTGTTAATGCTGAGGTGCCTTTGGCAGAGATGCAAAATTACTTGGCTGATTTACGGTCGATGACCCAGGGTCGCGGCATTTTCAGCATGAAGTTTCTACGGTATGGTCGAGTCCCCGCCCATCTACAAGAGAACATTGTTGCTCAAAAACAAAAAGAACTTGAGGAAGAAAAAGGATAGAAGCAACTATCCCGCTTCGATAGCCAGGGGACGGCTCGGCAAGCGAGCCATCCCTTTTTTATTTCCCGAGCTGATCCCAAATCCTTGACTGAGAATCAGAATCCTTGATTCATCCGAATTGCACATCAGGCTAATACACTTTCAGCCAGAAAATTGCCTCGCCAATAGAAGATTGCCGAAGGAGTCGACTTCAGCTTGCCAATCTGGCAGGACGAGCGTTGTTGTATCATATTGAAAGACAACCGCCGGACCATCTATTGAAATTCCTGGCTTGAGCATATCCCTGAGATACATGTCACTAACCCGAAATCCACCTTCAAAGTATATCGGCTTCTGACCAATCGCGAGTTCAGACGAATCCTCATTGTTAGCAAAACGAGACCGGTATGCAGGAGGCTCTATTTGCAAAGTGGCCACCAATCTTACATTAACGATCTCAACGGCAGATTCTGGTCGTTGAAAACTATAGCGGTTTTGGTGTGCCTCATGAAACAGATCGGCGAAATCTTTACTCTCAATATTTCCCGGTAGATCCACCGTCAATTCATGACTCTGGCCTGCATAGCGCATATCAAGCTGGCGAACAAGATTGAGATGATCGAGAGAGTGGCCTTCGGCCTCAAACTCCTCGGCCGCCTTCCTTTCCAACTCCAGGAACTGATCCTTTAGCGCTCTTGCCGACTCCCACTCACCAAAGTTCATTCGGAACATGACCGTTCGTGAATAATCCTTTACGGGTTGGGCAATTAGCATCCCTAATGCCGACAGGACTCCGGGTACCAAGGGCACCAGTACCCGAGAAATTTGTAAGTTCTGGGCCAATTCGCAGGCGTGTAGAGGACCCGCTCCTCCAAATGCAACGAGCGTAAAATGACGGAGATCGTGACCTTTTTCAACAGAAATTCGCCTGACTGCGCGCACCATATTAGCGTTCGTTACGTTGATCACACCAAAGGCCGCATCTATTGGCGAGTTGATCCCCAGAGTTGCAGCAAACTCGGATAAAGCCTTGAGAGCAGTTAACTCATTAAGTGTTTTCTCTCCTCCCAAAAAATGAGAGGAATCCAACCTGCCCAGGACCAGATTCGCATCTGTCGTGGTGACCCAAAATCGGGATGTAGTCTCCTCCGACTGACTCGCCAAATCATTGTGACGGTCAATATCCATGTGATAACAGACCGGCCCTGGATCGGAGCCTGCGCTTTCAGGCCCTACCAGTAAGGCGCCCCCTGCGTCGATTTTGGCCAGGCTTCCACCCCCCGCTCCAACGGTGTGAATATCGATGGCAGGTAGCATGATTGGCATTCCGGATACTTCACTCATCGAGGTCTTAGGCAACCGTCCCAAACAAAGAGCAACGTCTGTGCTGGTTCCTCCCATATCCAGGGTGATAATTTCTTGATAGCCAGCTTCCCTGGCTACGTGCAGCGCGCCTACCACACCACCGGCCGGACCTGATAAAATCGTTCGCGCCGCTTGCTGACCCGCTAAGTCAGCTGGAATAGTTCCCCCATTATTTTGCATAACCGACAACTTCCGCTTTGCTATACCGGCTTTCAAACTTCTCAGATACCTTTCCATCAAGGGGGCAGCATATGCGTTTATTACTGTTGTGGAGGTCCGCTCATATTCTCGGAACTCCGGTATCAATTCAGAAGACAACGTAATATGTACCTTAGGGATATTTGCTTTCCGACCAAGCTCACCTTCTACCTCAGTATTCCTAATTCGTTCGCGGATCAATCGTTCGTGATCGGGGCGAACAAATGAAAAGAGAAGAGATACCGCAACAGATTCGACTCCTTCAGACAGCAACTCCTGGACTACGAGATCTAAATCTTCCAACGCCGGCTTGATGAGAATCTCGCCCGTTGAGGTTATTCGCTCGCGAACCTCGTAACGCAATTCCCTGGGCACCAATGGCTCAGGTTTGTACGCGACCAAGGCGTATAAGTCCGGGCGATCTTGACGACCAATGCCCAGCACATCGGCAAAACCGGCCGTAGTTATGAGGGCTGTTCGCGCGCCGCGTCTTTCCAGTAGAGCATTTGTTGAAACCGTGCTGCCATGAATAATTTCAGCTCTCTCGGGTATCGAGAGGAAATCAACCCCATTAATTACCGCTATCGCAGGATCGTCTGGAGTGCTTAAACTCTTGTAAATCTGAAGCCGACCGTCTTCATCAATCCAAACAAAATCGGTAAAAGTACCCCCAGTGTCCACCCCCAACTTGGCAAACACACTGTTTTCGCCTTCATTACCCATATCCATAATCGACATCAAGAATCCAAATTCTCTGAACCAAAGAATTCTTCATACGACAGGGTCCAAACCGCTGACGTGTATGTGTATACAACGGAACCAATGACCCAAACAGATGCGGCAACGGCAAGTCCGCTAAGAGCTAAGAAAATAATAGGAATTGACTTTCCTGGCGCCGAAAAAGCAATGGTCAATGTTAGTGTTAATAGCAGAAATGAC
>JAHEJP010000188.1:4633-9974 GCA_024638855.1 Chloroflexota bacterium | reverse complement strand
TCCTGGCCCCCTCTGTTTCGTCGATATTTTTGGGAGATATTGTTAGAGTGAGAGTTTGGAAAGAGTTTACTTTTGCCGGTTTAATAGGCGGGTGGCAACGGTTACACTAACCTTGGGATTTCCTTTGCTAACATAGTTTGAGGTACCATCAAATACGTCTTAATCGCTAACAGTCATACCGGCTTGCAACCCGATGCACCTGTGTTATCCACGCCGTGAGACTCAGAGGAGAAGAGCGACATGCGCGTAAAACTGGCCTTATTCATAACGGCTATCGTAATAATGGGCTGTGGGCAAAACGCTGCCCAGAATAACACATCTTCTTTGACCGCTTCGACGGCCGAGGTCCTTGACCCGGCGACCGCCACTGATGAAACAAACCTAACCGCTATGCCGGCCGCGGACGAGGACCCAGCCGCAACATCTACCGAAGTCAAAGAGTCTCTATCTCCTACTGAAGCAAGCACAGCAATTTCTGGAGCGCCTGTGCAGCCTTCACCCACGCGTGCCGAGCCGGCCCCGGCCGGTGCATCAGGACCAATCGCCGAACCCCAGTTGCAAGAATATCCGGTTCCTCCTGGCTCACATCCCCACGACGTGGCTCCTGCTCCCGACGGAACTGTCTGGTACACAGCACAACATTTAGGGGAGTTAGGCCGGCTCGATCCGACGACAGGCGAGACCCATCATATTCCCCTCGGCCCGGGTTCGGCTCCCCATGGCGTCATTGTCGGGCCCGATGACGCAGCCTGGGTCACGGACGGCGGTCTGAACGCCATCGTCAGGGTTGATTCCCTGACCGAAGAAGTCCAGACTTATCCTCTCCCGGCCGAAACCGGCTACGCCAATTTGAATACCGCTACTTTTGATTCACTGGGAATTCTCTGGTTCACGGGTCAGAGTGGCATCCACGGCCGGCTTGACCCGGCCACTGGCCAACTGGAACTATTTGCCTCACCGGCTGGGCGGGGACCTTACGGCATTGCAACTACCCCGGATGGCACTGTCTATTATGCTTCGCTGGCTGGTAGTTATGTGGGCCGCCTGGACGCGACCTCCGGAGAGGCTACGGTCCTTGAGCTGCCGACGCCAGGGCAGGGAGCGCGCCGCGTTTGGTCTGATTCCAGCGGTCGGATTTGGGTTAGCGAGTGGAACGCCGGGCAATTAGCCACTCTGGATCCGGCTACAGGCGAATGGCGCGAATGGTCGCTTCCCGGCGATCGGCCGATGCCCTATGCCGTCTACGTCGACGAGAACGATAAGGTCTGGTTGAGTGATTTTGGCGCCAATGCGCTGCTTCGTTTTGACCCGCTACAAGAGACATTCGAAAGCTTTCTCTTACCTAGCCCCGGAGCTAGCGTGCGCCAAATCCTGGGCCGGCCCGGTGAAATCTGGGGAGCTGAATCGGCTACCGATAAACTCGTCGTCATTAGAACGGGCTAGAATGGTTCATCCTTATCAAACAGCCGCCGGCGACGGACAACTTTCTGGCTGACCTGGGGGATATTCAACTTGGTAGCCAGCAAAGGATAAGGCATCGATCTAGTTCATACCGCGGCAGAATCAAGTTTGCCAAAAGCGTGCAGCTCGCAGATCTTGCGGAAATGGAAACCGTAAATCGCCAATGTGATCGCCATTGGCAGATGCACAGGGCGATGAAAAATCGTCCAGAAAAGGAGCTTCCAGTAATATAAGCGCGCCTCGTCGACGATACCAAGGCGGTAAATGGAACGAAAGAAGGCCAGGATGTACTCAACGTCCCTTGGGGCCTTGCCCTTTGGTTGGTGATACTCCCGCAAGAAAGTCTTGACCCGCTGATAGTAGTGTTCAGGCGAGTAAATTTGCCGCATGATGTTTTCGTACCCGTTGTGCAGCGCCACCAAGTTCATCTTAGGGATAATGTTCGTCGTACCGTCCACATTGTCCCCTGACATGCGGTCGAGCAGGCGGCCCTCTTGCTTCAAACGTTGATAAAGTCGCGTTCCAGGTGGAGCCTGTAGCAGGCCAACCATTGCGGTGACAATCCCGCTTCTCTGGATGAAATCAATCTGTCTCTGGAAAATGGAAGGCGCGTCATTGTCAAAACCGACGATAAAGCCTCCCCGAACCTGCAGGCCGGCCCGCTGGATACGTTTCACATCTTCGACCAGGTCGCGGTTCATGTTTTGTTTCTTGTTGGATTCGGCCAGGCTCCCCTCATCCGGCGTCTCGATCCCGATGAATACAGTGCGAAAGCCCGCTTTGACCATCATCTGCATTAACTTTTCATCATCAACCAGATTGATGGACGCTTCAGTTGAAAACGAGAATCCCACCTTGTCTTTCTGCCATTCAATTAGCGCAGGCAACAGTTCAGTTTTGAGACACCTCTTATTCCCGATTAAATTGTCATCCACGAAAAAGACGCTCGCACGCCACCCCAGGTCATAGAGAGTGTCCAGCTCGGTTATGATCTGCTGGGCTGTCTTGATGCGTGGCCGGTGGCCCAACAACACCGTCACATTGCAGAATTCGCAATCGAAAGGGCAACCCCGGGAGTATTGGATATCCATTGTGGCGTAGTGGTTCATATCAACCAATTCCCATAGAGGAACCGGCGTTTCTTGAATGTCGGCGAATTCGGAAGAAGTGTAGATTCTTTTAGTGCATCTCTGCTTTAGATCCTCTAGAAAGGATGGCAGGGTCAATTCGGCTTCGTTAAGTACGAAATGATCGACCTCTTCAAAGAGCTCGTGCTCGATCGTAAAGAGCGGTCCTCCAGCGACAACCAAAACACCTGCTTCTTTGCAGCGGTTTATGATTTCATGGGCTGGCTCTCTTTGTACAACCATGCCGCTGATAAAGGCACAATCAGCCCAGGCCAGGTCTTCCTCGGCGAGCTTGGTCACATTGTTGTCAATCAAGCGCTTTGGCCAATCTGGTGGCAGCATGGCGGCCACTGTTAGCAGGCCCAACGGTGGCGAGACGGCCTTTTTACTGATGAATTTGAGGGCGTGCCTGAAAGTCCAGAATGTGTCGGGAAACCTGGGATAGATTAGCAAGACGTTCATAACCTGTCCTCCAATTATTGATCATCCTCGATAGAAAGCCTGCGAGCCAATAACCAGGCACCATGCGTATGAAGGGAAGAACACTCATAAGAAACCGGAAAGCAGTCTCTGGGTTTATGCCCGGATCGTCGCCGCTGCTGTAACCAAAAAATACACCTAAGAGATCTAAAGCAAGCGCCTCAGTAGCTTTGATGGCTAGACGATGAAACGACGCAAGCTATAGTATATACCTTCCTGGCGGCGGCCGGTACGTTCCAAGCTGCAATGGCTGCGCCTGCGATAGCCACGGTCAAATCGGGTGCCAACCGCAGGACTACGGCCGATAGGATCATCACCTCAATGGCCCACAATCATGTCTTTTTGACACCCCATCGACGGATCATCCAGCTCCATAAGAAGACTGATAGGATGGCGACGACAAAAACGGCTCCAAATGTTAGAGATGGCACGGTCTGAGCACCACAAAACCGGGTGCACGAAGGATTTGTCAACAGACTGAACCAATCTATATACAAAGATTGTATGGAGTGACCCTAAAAATTACCAATCTTGACCGGCCCCTCATTGTATATGGTAGAATCTTGCCGTTCGGCTATGAAATCCTCAAATTGGCTTGTTCACATATTCGCCCTGGTTCTGGCCCTGCTAATCTTGGTCGCCGGAGCCGGCCGGCCAACGATAGCCTCACCCTACACGACCACTTACTACGTAGCCACCAACGGCGATGATGGCACCGGTGACGGCTCGAGCGCTAAACCTTGGGCCACCATCACCCACGCCCTGGACAACGTGCCCGATGGCAGCACCATCCTGGTCCGGCCCGGCCTCTACCAGGGTCGTATCCGCGTCCGGGGGTACTTCAGCCAGGGCGTCGCGGTCCGTTCTGAGATTCCCTACCAGGCCATTTTAGAGCATAACGACCGGGTGCTGACCGCCTATACCCATGGAGGCGGCGTGCGTGGCATCACCGTCGAAGGTTTTGAGATCCGCCACAGCGGTCCCGGTTCTGGGGCTTTGGTATTCCATATCGATGGTGGCGGCGACGGCAGCGTGAGCCATATCGTCGTTCGCGACAACATCCTGCACGACAGCTATAACAACGACATCTTGAAGATTAACAATGGTGCCCATCATATCACCGTCGAGGGCAACCTCTTCTACAACCAGACCGGCAGCGACGAACACATCGACGTCAACAGCGTCTCGGCCATAATCATCCAGGATAACGTTTTCTTCAACGACTTCGCCGGCAGTGGCCGGATTAATAACAATGACACCAGCAGCTTTATCGTCATTAAAGACAGCAACGGCGCTGACGATATCTACACCGGCAGCCGGGATATCACTTTGCGCCGCAACGTCTTCCTCAACTGGGAGGGAAGCACAGGCAGTAATTTCATCCTGGTTGGCGAGGACGGCAAACCTTATCACGAGGCCTATGATGTCCTGGTGGAAAACAATTTGCTGTTAGGCAATTCGACCATCAGCATGCGCGCCCCCTTTGGCGTGAAAGGTGGGCGGGATATCACCTTCCTCTCCAATACCGTCACCGGCGATTTGCCCGCCCTGGCCTATGCCATGCGCTTGAATGTCGAGGGCAGTAATCCGGCCAATGAAAACATCCGTTTCTATAACAATATTTGGTCCGATCCGGCCGGCACCATGGGCGATGACGGCGGCGGCAAGAATGATTTTTCTGACACGCCGCCCGGTCAGACGACTTCCTTCACCCTGGACAACAACCTATATTGGAATGGCAGCGCGGCGATACCCAGTGACCCGGCCGAATTAGTCAACTACACCGACGATGTTAACCGTTTTGTAGCCGATCCTTTGTTGGCCGGACAAGCCGGTCTGATCCTGCCCCGTTGGGATGGAAACAATGTTCGCTTTGCCGATGGCTCGGCGGCCATCCGCCAGGTTTTCGAAAAGTTAGTTTTGCTGTATGGTACGCCTGCGCCTACCAGCCCCGTTGTCGACGCGGCCGCCGCAACCAATGCCCCGGCCGAAGATATCCTGGGTAATAATCGTTCCGTCCCCGACATTGGCGCGGTCGAGTTCGTGCCCTCCTTGGTCCTTGGCGGCACGCCGGGCGACCAATCGATCGCTCTAACCTGGGCGGTGAATGCGACTCTCCCCCTGACGGCTACCTGGCGCATCGCTTATACTGGTCCGCCTGGCGACCAGCCCTCGCCCATCACCGGCATCCCAAGCCCAACTCGCAGCTACATCTTGACCGGCTTGACCAACTACACCACCTACGACATCACCCTAAACGCCATGCTGGACGA
>JAHEJP010000188.1:0-4533 GCA_024638855.1 Chloroflexota bacterium | reverse complement strand
TGATCTTACTGTTGGCCGCCAGCGTGGGTTTGATGATGACCGGCTTTGGCATCATCTTCCCCGTATTTGCCCGGCGGTTGGGCGAGTTAGGCTCCGGCGTGGAAGCCTTGGGGCTGATGACCATGTCCTTCGCCCTGGCCCAATTTGTAGCCGCGCCCATCATGGGCTCCCTGGCCGATCGTTACGGCCGGCGTCCCCTGGTTCTGCTCAGTCTATCTGCTTTTTTTGTGACTAATATCGGCTTCCTGTTTGCAAATTCGATCACGGCCTTCGTCGTGATTCGAGTCTTTGAAGGTGCGCTAACGGCCGGGCTCTTCCCGGCCGCTATGGGCGTTGTGGCTGACGTCATGCCCAGGAACCAGCGCGCTCGCTGGGTAGGCGTCATCATGGGCAGCTATGGGGCCGGCCTGATATTTGGCCCGGTCATAGGCGGCTTTCTCTACGATGCGTCGGGATACGCGGCACCGTTCGTGGCCTCGGCCGTCATGGCTCTCATCGCCCTCATCGCCGCCGCCATCACCATGCCCGAAACGCGCACGCCCGAGGTGCGCTGGCGGGAAGAACTGCGTAACCGCCGCGCCTCCGCCATAGCCAAAACCGAGGGGGCGACCTTCTGGGACTCGTTGCCCCGGCCGCTCTATCTCTTCGCTACTTTACTCGTACTTGACTTCGTATTGGTCTTCGCCTTCGCCTTTGTCGAACCGCAAATGATCTTCTACTTTTACGACGACCTGGGCTGGACCAGCATACAATTTGGCCTGGTGGTCGGCGTTTATGGAATAACCATGGTCTTGGGCCAGGCTTTTCTCGGCCCGTTAAGTGATAAATATGGCCGGAAGTCCGTCATCGTCTCAGGAACGTTGATAGAGACGGTATTCTATGCCGGCCTGATCTTTTTCACCTCCTTTCCGCTGATGCTAATGGCCGCCGCCATATCGGGCCTGGGCACAGCCCTCATCGAACCGGCGCTGAACTCTTACTACCTGGACATCACCGACGAACGGCACCGCTCACGTATCCTGGGCATCAAGGAATCCTCTGTCGCCCTGGGTGGCGTCGCCGGGCCGCTGCTCCTGATCTTTATCAGCGCTTCGCTATCGGCCAGAGGCGTCTTCACCGTCGCCGCTCTGACCGTGTTGGCCTCGGCTATAGTGGCCCTCATCGTTCTACCGGCCCAGGATCAAACGGCCGGGGATCCGGGTAGTTTAGACTGGGAAACCAGCGAAAAACGGGCTTTGGCCGCCCAATCCGCCCTGAGGGGCATCGTCTTGAGAGCCTCGGCTACCCGCAGCGCGGCTGGTTCGACCTACGCGGGGCAGTCATCCGGCCGGTGAGTATGGATCCGACTACAGGCCACCGAACTGTGTTACTGTACCCCAGATTGGCAGTCTGGTTTTTTGGAAGGTGCGCGGATGGGGAAGTTTTATATCGTTGACAGGTATTCTGCCCGCTACAGGTCACTGGCCTGTGCTACTTTATGACTCTTCTTCAACCACCATGATATCTTCCAAATGATGCTCAATGACCCGCAGCGACAGCACCGATTCGCGAATGAGTTCGATCGAGGCGTAGATGAAGCACAAGATGCCCAGGCAAGTCAAGACCACTACCGTCAACATGGACGGCCCACTTAAAAAATCCATCAAAGCCCCGGCGATACTGCCCACGGCAAAGAGGCCCACGCTAACGTAGAGAGCCACCAGGGCATTGCGAAAGTAGGTCGCCCGCATTTTCAGATGCACCAGGTAAATTTGTGAAATATTCTCTTGCTCCCCGATGATGTGATGTAATTCTTCGTGGATCTGGGCATAACGCGCCGATGTGGACATGACGATCAGGGCCACACCGGGCAGCAGAATCAGGGGGAAAAGCCAGAAAGCGGCCGGTTGGATCATAGTTCTTTAGCCTTTGGGCTGCCCGACCAGGAGGATCAGGTTTCCTTCCGAGTCTTCTAAAGTGGCGAAGGTGCCCCAGGGTTGGGCGTCTGGTTCCTGGACGAAAGTCACGCCCTTGCCCTTCAAATCCTCGTACACGGCCGCCAGGTCGCTCACATCTAGGGTAATGGACTGGGCTTTGCCCACCACTTGCTTGTAGTGGGCCCAATTCTCGTCAGGTAGATAAAGGATGATCTCCGTCTCCGCTCCGGCCGGGGCCACAGCCACCCAACGAGCCGTTGCGCCGGGTTATAAAGGAGCATCGGCCCTGAGTTCAAAATCCAGCAACTTGGTGTAAAAATCTTTGGCTCGCTCCTGGTCGCTGACAAAAACGGAAACTGTTCTGACACGGTTAATCATAAGTCTCGCTCCTTATTCTGAAAGGGTGGAAGGTAACCGCCGCTGACAAATTTCGTGCCCGAAGAATGAATGGCGGTTTACTCAGTGCACCATAACCTTAACAACTATAGCGCACCGGTACAGTGAACAAGGAGACGGTCGATGCCAAATAGCGGCTACAAATTTGCAGAATAGGTACGTATTAGGACTATTGAAATTCTAGCGGCTCAGGGCATAATCAGGATAGCTTTGCTCTTCAATCGGAATCTCTACTTGCCAGGGCTGCTAGTTGCCACAAGGAGAAATTATTGACCGGCACGATGAGCGATTCCTTCGAAAAGGTGGTCGATCCCGAGGCTGTTGGCATGAGCGGCAAGCGCCTGGCCAAAGTTGCCGATCTCTTTCGCCGGCAACAATCGTCTGGCGCTTTTCCCGGTGGGCAGCTTGTTGTCAGGCGTTACGGTCAACTTGTCCTGAATGAGGCTATGGGTATTGCTCGTGGTTTCCGGCCGACCGAGCCAACTCCGCCATTGCCGGTCAGGCCAGAGACGCCATTTCCCGTTTTGTCGGCCGGCAAGCCGCTGGCGGCCATGGCCATCGCCTGGTTAGAAGAGCAGGACCGGCTCGATATCCAGGCTCCCATCGCTGGACTCTTCCCCGAGTTCGTCCGCCACGGCAAAGAGCACATCACCACCTATGATGTCTTGACCCACCGATCCGGCCTATTGATGCCTGATTTTGTCGCTAAACCCAGCTTGTGGGCAGATCGAGCGGCGATCCAACAAGCGCTGATCGAAACGGTTCCCACTTATCCGCGAGGCACCCTTGCTTACCACCCTCACGAATACGGTTGGCTCTTGTCTGAAATCGTGCTGCGGGTGGATGGTCGCAGCTTACCCGATCTGTTCATAGATGAATTTGCCATCCCCTTGAAGTTGCCGGCCTTGCGCTTTGGGCTGGCCGGCCGTGATCCAAAGGCGTTGGCCTTTAGCTACTGGTTAGGCAAGAGTCGGGTCATGGTCGCCGGCGTGAACGTGGCCCAGAACTTCGAAGACCAAAACTCGCCGGCCATCCTCGAGGCCAAGAACCCGGCAACCAGCTTAGTCTGTGACGCGGCCTCGCTGGCGGCTTTTTATGATTTCCTCTTGGCCGGCGGCCGGACGCCGGATGGGCGATCTCTCCTTTCAGAAGAAACCATCAGGAATTACACCACCCGCCAACTGCTTGCTTGGGATCGCAGCCTACGAACCCCGCTGGCTCTGGGCCGGGGCTTTGTCGTGGGCAGCTGGTTCCCCTCGACCTTTGGCTGGTGGTTTACCGGTCCCTGTTTTGGCCATGCCGGTGGTTTTTCCTGCCTGGCCTTTGGCGACCACAGGAAACAACTGTCCGTAGCTATCGTCACTAACGGCAACAGAAACATTCAGGATGTCTTGAAGCGGATCGTGCCGCTGGCTCACCGCCTGCGCAGCGCCTGCCGACCTTAGAACCGGCCGGGCTGACCATCACCCACTATTCGGCGCTAACGCCGATTTTTGAAAAACTCTGTAGACAATTCTACTTCGTTTGTCGCTGTAGCACCCAGATATTATACTAGGTACTAGTCGTGTTAGCAGGGCACTAAATGACGCCCCCTTAAAATCACAATTGGAAATCGATCATGGCCAGAAGGAAGCAAAGATCAGCCGTAAAGGAACAGGTTGAATTTGAGGATCATGCCACTCAACTTCAAACCAATCAGGAAACAACGATTAGTGATATTGAACAGTTGCGAGAAATCCTGTATGGCAACCAGGCAAGAACCACAGATGAACGCCTGGATCGCCTGGAAAGGCAGTTGGATTCGATACGCCAGCAGCTAAATGACACCTTTACTGAAAGAATTGACAATTTGCGAGACTCGTCCCAGGAGCAGTTGACAAAATTTCACAAAGAGTTGGTCAATTCCGTCGACCTGCTTGACAAAACAAAATCCGAAAAACTGCAAGAAACCCACACCGAATTTGATGCCAAATTAAAACAGCAAGCTGTCGAGTTAAAAACGGCAAACAAAGATTTTTCAGTGGCTGTCGAGCAGCTATCAGCCGATTTTGATCAAAGAAATAAGCAAACTCAGAAGGAGTTCAGGGAGCAAATCGAACTGCTTGGCAAAGACATTCGAGAACGTCTACACAGCTATAAAGAAGAAGCGCAAAAGCGAGATGATGACTTGCGTCAGGAATTCATGGCACTTGCTGCTTGGCTCGACACTAAAAAAACTTCG
>JAHEJP010000187.1 GCA_024638855.1 Chloroflexota bacterium | reverse complement strand
CTTCCGCCTGATGTTCAAGAATTAGCTGCCCAAAGGCTTGGTCTGAATTTGAATAGTATGGCGATCGATTTAGCAAGTGCTCCGAGGGCATTGGTTATGGCCGGGTTGATAATTGTCGTATTCGCTATTGCCAGGGGACTATTTACTTTTGCCCAAACCTATGCTTCACAAATGCTATCACAAAACATTGCCTTCGACTTCCGCAATGATATTTTCGCTAAAATCCAGCGGCTTAGCTTCAGCTACCACGATCGCAATCGGACTGGCAATCTGATGATACGGGCGACCGATGATGTCGAGCGTCTGCGCGTGTTCTTGGGTCAAGGGTTATTAATGGCGCTTCAATCTTTCTTATTGTTGACTGGAACGTTGATAATCCTGTTAGTTACCAATTTGAAACTGACGCTTTTCATATTGCCCATATTGCCTATCGCCTTGGTCATCTTCATGCTCTTTGGGCGAATAGCCCAACCCTTGTTTCGTGAAGCTCAACAGCGTCTCAGCCGGGTAAATACCATACTGCAGGAGAACTTGGCCGGCTTGCAAGTTGTAAAAGCATTTGCTACAGAACCGGCCGAAGATGCTCGATTCAAAGAGAGTATAGATCATTTGCTAGATCAACGGATGCGGATCAGCCGTACTTTCTCCTTCCTATTTCCGTTTATTTTTCTAATAGCTAACCTGGGCCAGGCGGCAATCTTGTATTTTGGTGGCGTCGAAATCATCAATGGCACTCTCACGCTAGGCGAATGGCAGAAATTCAGCCTCTATCTCATCTATGTCTTCATACCCATGGGCCAACTAGGATTTATCATCTCGCTCATGGCCCAGGCATCTGCCAGCTCGGACCGGATATTTGAAATTATCGATGCTCGAAATGATGTCGAAAATAAACCTGGTGCCATCGAGTTAGGAGAAATAACCGGTAAGGTCGAATTTAGTGGTGTAACTTTTCGGTACTTCGACAGCGCTGAACCGGTACTGGATGATATTAGCTTCGCGGCCGAACCAGGTCAGACAGTAGCCCTCTTGGGATCGACAGGCAGCGGTAAAACGACCATCATCAATCTCATTCCCCGGTTTTACGACGTGAGCGAAGGCCAGGTTCTTGTAGATGGTCACGATGTACAAGATGTGACTATCGAAAGTTTACGGCTGAGAATCGGCATCGTCTTGCAGGAAACAACACTTTTTTCGGGCACGATAAGGGAAAATATTGCTTATGGCAGGTCCGATGCTTCCGATGAGGATATTGTTCAGGCTGCACAGGCTGCTGCAGCTCATGATTTCATCATCGAGTTTCCAGAAGGGTATGACACCAAGGTAGGCGAACGAGGTTCAACTTTGAGTGGAGGACAGAAGCAGCGAATTGCAATTGCCAGGGCGCTTCTGTTAGATCCGCACATCCTTATCCTTGACGACTCGACCAGTTCAGTGGATCTCTCGACAGAATATGAGATTCAGAAGGCCCTTGATAAATTAATGGACGGCCGAACAAGCTTTGTCATCGCCCAACGGATAAGTACAGTTCTCAATGCCGATCAGATTTTGGTATTGGAAAAGGGCCATATCGCTGCTATGGGAACACATGAAGAGCTAATGGAAGATAGCCCACTTTATGCTGATATCTACCATTCACAGTTGGCGGATGATCTAAAAGTGGCTGACTAGATAAAGGCTGTAAGGATTAATAGGACGCTTTAGAAATGTTCAATCAAAATGAACGGATATTAGGAATAGAGACCAGCAAAGCTCGTAGCATTCGAGGAACGCTGCTTCGTCTATGGCGATACTTTCGTCACTATGTATTGGCTCTTGCCTTGGTCGCAGTGGCTATCGTGGCTGGAACCTACATGCAAGTATTAATTCCAGACTTAACCGGACAGACGGTTGACTGTTACTTAGGACCCTATGCTGTTGCCGAATTCGATGATGGAACATCCGGCGGTGAGCCCAATGGTTCACTCATACAGAATCTCCCAGGCAACGGAACCCAAGTTCAAAATGAAGCCTTTGGCAATTGTTGGTTTACAGATCCCGATCCGTTTGCAACCACTGAAGAAACCATCGCCGGTTTAGGCACCTTGGTATTAGTCATTGTAGGCTTATTCGTGGGCAGCTCGCTATTGTCCGGCATCCAATTTTATCTGATGAGCTGGGCAGGCTTCCGTGTACTACGTGATCTACGGGCTGATATTTTCCAACACATCCATAAGCTGAGCCTGGGTTTCTTCAACCAACGTGAAGCAGGTGATGTTATGAGCAGGGTTACGAATGACGTTGACACGATTCAACAGGTTATCGGTTTCGGCCTCATAAGCGTTCTCCAAGGTGGTCTACTCATCATATTGATAGTCGTGGCGATGTTTCGAATGAGCGTGCCCTATGCATTGATAAGCCTAATCACTTTGCCCCTGATGTTTATTGCAACGCGTTGGTTTTCAAGCCAGGCACGAAAAGCTTTTCGCAAGGCTCGGGTTGAGATTGGCTCTGTTAATGCCGATTTACAGGAAAATATCGCCGCGGTTCGGGAGGTACAGGCCTTCAGTCGTGAAGATGAAAATATTGAACAGTTCCGGGCCAGTAACGCAGCTAATCGGGATGCGAATATCAGAGCACAGGCTTTCACAAGTGCCCTTGGCCCAACTCTCGAAGCATTGAGCTATGTTAGTCTGGCTGTTGTAGCCGTCGTGGGTGGCTTTGCCTTGTTGTACGGGCAAGGGCTATTGGGAGCGACGATATCACTGGGCTTGATCATTACCTTTATTGGCTATAGCCAACAATTCAACCGGCCGGTGCAACAAATCTCCGTCCTTTGGACCAATCTTCAAAGTGCTATTGCCGGCGCCGAGCGTATCTTTGACTTGATAGATGAAGAACCGGAGATTTTCGACAAAGAGGGTGCCATTGATCTTCCTGAGGTTCAAGGATCTGTCATATATGAGAGCGTTTGGGCCGAGTACAATACAAATGATCCGGTCTTGCAGGGCATCAATATTGAGGCCCGGCCTGGTCAGACGGTAGCTATCGTTGGACCAACCGGGGCGGGTAAATCGACCATAATCAAGTTATTGCCCCGATTTTGGGATGTCTCTGCAGGAAGGGTGTTAATTGATGGTCATGATATTCGTGATGTAACCAGGCATAGTATTCGCAGTCAAATTGGAATCGTTTTACAGGATACATTCTTGTTCAGCGACACGGTCATGAATAATATACGCTACGGCCGGCCGCAAGCGACCGATGAGGATGTGTTTGCAGCTGCCAAATTAGCTCATGCCGATGAGTTTATTCAGAAACTAGAAGACGGATATGAGACGATACTGGGGGAGCGAGGAGCGGGCCTGAGTCATGGACAGCGACAACTATTGGCGATCGCGCGGGTCGCTCTAATCGATCCTCGAATTTTGATTCTGGATGAAGCGACTAGCAGTGTTGATACGAGGACTGAGCGGAGAATTCAGCGCGCACTAAATGAACTACTTTCCGGTAGAACGAGTTTTGTCATTGCTCACCGGCTTAGCACCATCCGTAACGCCGATCAGGTAATCGTTCTAGATCAGGGAAAGATCGTCGAGCAGGGAAACCATGAAAATCTGTTGGCTACCAGGGGATTTTATTATGATCTCTATACGAGCCAATTCCGGCGCGAGGCGGAGACAACTGAAGACGCAGAATCGATCGTTGACGGTACCTTTTTCGTACCCGGGGATTAAGAACGCTTGCGCAAATCTTGGCGGGATGACATGGGGAAACTTGAGCGCAATTGCCTAGAGGTAATCTGCTACTGACAAATCTAATTTCGCCAGAATTAATGGCGGTTCACCTCACGGCTATGCTTAGAAATAGCGGCAGAACAAAATTAAGACGACTCAATCCTGTGAGGTATAGCCTTACACTATTCTTCCACTTATAATTACTTTCACTAATCACTAAAAGCGATTCCTTTAAGGTGATTCTTTATACTGATTATCAATTGCAAAACAGTTAGAAACAATTTCTGTCTACCAGGTCAATACCTGTTTGTATGGACGATGCCCATGTAATAACTTGGTCGGGAGGTAGCCAGCGGATATCTCGCTTACCTAAATTCCAGGTTATTATAAAGCTCGAATTGGGCGAGGTTGAATCCTGGCAATATCATCTATGGCAAGAAACTATCTGCGGCTTTGGACTTTAATTTATCTAGTACCGATCCTCTTTTTACTTTATTTCTTTTTCTACCCGCTCGTAAACATCATCAGACTCAGCGTTACCCTGGATGCGGTCACGGAGCTTATTAGCAAACCATACTACCTGAACACTCTCTGGTTCACATTCTGGCAGGCCGCTCTATCAACCATTCTCACTCTTATAATTGGCATGCCAGCGGCCTTCCTCTTTGCTCGATATGATTTTTGGGGTCGAGGCCTTTTACGGGCTTTGGTCACCGTTCCATTCGTACTTCCAACCGTCGTCGTCGCTGCGGCCTTCCGAGCCCTATTCGGCGCTAGTGGTTCTCTGAATAGTATCTTGATTTCTCTTTTCGATTTGGGACAGGCTCCTCTCAGATTAGAACAGACTCTTGCTGCCATCCTTCTGGCCCATATCTATTACAATATGGCCGTTGTTATCAGGCTGGTTGGCGGATTCTGGGCAAATTTGAGCCCGAGAATCAACGAAGCCGCAAGAGTATCCGGCGCTTCACCAGTGAAAGCGTTCGTTGAAGTCACAATGCCTCTGTTACGACCGGCCGTCACCAGCGCCTCAATCCTAATATTCCTTTTTACTTTTACCAGTTTCGGTGTCATTCTGTTACTGGGTGGCCCATCGTTTAGCACCGTTGAGACCGAGATCTACCGTCAATATGTTACTTTTCTCAGCCCTGATGTGGCTGCCATCTTATCCTTACTTCAAATCGTTTTTACCTTCTTGCTGATGTCCTTATATGCTTATTGGCAGCGGCGTTACGTCGTACCCTTAGACTTCCGACCGCAAAAATCCAACTTGAAGATTGCAACAACAAAAATAGAAAGGCTTCTTATCTGGACGATGGTACTGGGTATCTCGCTGTTTATGCTGAGCCCTTTATTGGCTCTGATCGTCGGTTCATTTACGGATCGTCAAGGCCAATTCACGACAGCTTACTATCAAGCATTGCCGACGACACGGCGCGGGAGCATCACGTTTGTCCCACCGTTAACAGCCATCAGGAATTCTATTGGCTACGCCATTTTAACCATGCTTTTTGCAGGCCTACTGGGCTCGATTAGCGCCCAGCTTTTGACCAGGCCTTCTCGCTGGCGACGATGGCTTGATCCTGTATTTATGCTGCCTCTTGGGGTCTCGGCCGTGACCCTCGGTTTTGGATATATCTTAAGCCTGGATCGGCTGCGCACTTCGGCTTGGTTGGTGCTATTTGCCCATACACTTGTTGCATTACCATTTGTTGTTCGCAGTCTGCTGCCGGTATTGCAAGGAATCCGCCCAAGTCTTCGAGAAGCAGCTTCAATCTTGGGCGCTTCACCAATTCGGGTGTGGCGAGAGATCGATCTACCTATTATGGGCCGTGCTTTATTGGTAGCGGCCGTCTTCGCCTTCACCGTAAGCATGGGTGAATTTGGAGCCACCAGTTTTATCATCCGGCCGAACAGCGGCTACCTGACTTTACCAATTGCCATACAGCGGTACTTGAGCCAACCCGGCGCTTTGAACTTTGGTCAGGCTCTGGCTATGAGTACCATTTTAATGGTAGTCTGCGCCGCAGGATTCATTGCTATCGAGCGCTTTCGCTTTGTCGATATTGGTGAATTCTAGCGAAGCCAATACTTATTATGTTGCTTGAAGCTACGGAAATCACAAAAAGCTTTGATGGGCAATCTGTTCTTCGCGGAGTGTCGTTAAGTGTTGCCAGAGGCGAGATTGTCGCCCTATTAGGGCCAAGTGGTTGTGGTAAGACGACGCTGTTGAGGATCATAGCCGGCTTGGAATCGGCCGATGTGGGCAACCTATCCCTCAATGGGCAGGATCTTTCGAAGCTCCCGGTTCATAAACGTGGCTTTGGCATGGTTTTTCAAGATTTCGCGCTATTCCCTCACAAAAACGTCGCCGAGAATGTCGCCTTTGGTTTGCGAATGTTGAATTGGGAAAAATCGTTGCAGAAGGAGCGAGTAACTTCTGTTTTACAGCTTGTCGGCCTCGCCGGTTTTGAACAAAGGCAGGTGTACGAGTTATCTGGCGGCGAGCAACAGCGCGTAGCCTTGGCTCGTTCTCTCGCTCCATCTCCCCGGCTGTTATTGCTCGATGAACCTTTGGGATCCCTAGATCGAGCACTTCGCGAACGATTAATGGGCCAGCTAAGGACCATTCTGAAATCTGCAGGTGGACGTGGTTTGCCTTATGGTGTGCTTGGCGTCCGAGAGGTAAATCATCCGACTTCAGGTGCTGATGCAGGGCGACAGCAAATCGGAATGACTTCCATTTATGTGACCCATGACCAGGAAGAAGCGTTTGCCATCGCCGATCGTGTCTTGGTGATGAATGCTGGTCGAATTGAGCAACAAGGCCTTCCTTTTGACCTATATCACCAGCCCCATAATGCATTTGTCGCTAGGTTCTTGGGTATGGATAATCTTGTGGAGGCCAAGATCGTTGGGCGAGATCCCCTGTCAGTTCGAACGCCAGTAGGCGATTTTTATCTTGATCAGCACCAGCTTTTGGAAGTTGATGATATCCAATTGTTAATCCGGCCAGAGGCCGGCATTATCGAGCCGCAGCGCGGGGAGGGGGCGAATACCCTACAAGGCAAGCTGGAAAATATATCTTTCAGAGGCCGGCACCGGATCGTGACCCTGACTGTGCCATCGGCCAAGGGGCAAGTAAATTTGAAGTTTGCCTTTGATACCAACGTAATCTTACCGACAGATCAGCCCATGATTACCATTAGACTCAAGCAAAGTGAGTTAATGTTGGTTCGGTCATAAAAATCGCCCAACTCTAGAACGTGTTAGAAAGCTGTTAGTGTTACTTTTCGGGGGTTGCGATTCCTTTGACCAAAAGCGTATAATGCATCAGACTTTACTTTGACCCTAATTTAAATGGCGAAAATGTATCGTCTGAAGTAAGCACGGACTCAAATACAAGTAGGATCGGTAACTAATATGTCTCTTTGGTGGACAATTGGGGCGTTCATTCTAGTTTTAACGCCCATAATACTGATTCATGAACTCGGTCATTTTGTGGCTGCTCGTTTATCGGGCATTCGAGTTGATGAATTTGGCCTGGGATTCCCTCCGCGGGCAGTGAAGCTTTTCAAACGCGGCGATACGCTTTACTCGCTTAATTGGATTCCGATCGGTGGTTTTGTACGACCGGCCGGCGAAGATGATCCAACAGTCCCTGGAGGATTGGCCTCTGCATCAAAGAAAGCTCGCCTTTTTACCCTTTCAGCCGGTTCTGGCGCCAACTTCTTGTTTGCCATTTTTCTCCTGTGGATTGCGTTTATGCTGGGCCCACCTCGTTACAGGCCAACAGTTGACGAAATCGTGGATGGCTCTCCGGCAATGGTCGCTGGCTTAATGACCGGGGACATTATCTTAGAAGTAAATAGTGTGCCGGCTGATAGCTCTGACGTTGTCAAAGATGCGGTCTATGAGTCGGCCGGCGAGCCGATCAGCCTGGTCGTCTTGAGGGGCGAAGAAGAAATAGAATTGTCGGTCACTCCCCGCAAACCAGGAGAGTATATCGAAGGCCAGGAAGGACCAACAGGCATCCGGATTTCCGATAGGGCAACGGGTGAAAAAAATCCAAGCAATGCTATTGGTTCGTTAAAAATGGCAAGCCAGACAGTATCGGATGTTGTTCTCGGCACTTTAAGAGCCCCACTCATGCTTATTCGGGGACAAATCTCAGCCAGCGAAGCGAGACCAATCAGCGTGGTTGGAATTAGCCAATTAGCAGGACGGGCGGCCGAGGAAACGGCGACCCAACGAGATTGGTTCCCTATTCTCTGGTTTGCTGCTGTTATCAGTGTTGCCCTGGGATTCACAAATTTGTTGCCAATCCCAGCTCTAGACGGTGGGCGGATCACCTTTGTGTTGCTAGAGACTATACGCGGAAGGCGAATTGAACCGGAACGCGAGGGCATGGTTCATTTGGTAGGCATGCTCGTATTGCTGGGATTAATGGTCCTCATCATCATTCAGGATATTGTCAACCCGATTATTCCATTTTAGATCCTATAAATCAGATCTTTTTTGATCTATAATACTATTTATTCCGGTAGGGATTAGAGATGCCAAACATGTCTCTAATCTCGGTTTTTTTTAGAATACTATGACAAACGATTCTGATTTTACGATCAATCAAATAATGCAAGCGCTCACGGGTGATGAGCCGGTATCGATTCCAATGCTTTACCAACTGACGGATCTAACTCCGGACGACATGGATCAATTTTGTTCCAGTTGGTCTGGACTCAATCAGGAGCGAAGACGGGTTATCATTCGGCACCTGGCTGACATCAGCGAACATAACTTTCAAGTTGACTTTTCTGCCGTGTTCAGCCACTGTCTGGGAGACTCAGAACCGGAAGTTAGGAAGGCATCATTGGACGGTCTTTGGGATACCGATCGCCAGTCGCTGATCAAGCCCATCATTCGCGCAATGGAAAGTGATCCGGAAAATGAGGTCAAGGCCTTGGCAGCGGCGACGTTGGGTCATTTTGTACTTATGGGAGAGTGGCAACAAATCCCATATTCGAGCATCGAGCCCATCGTCGAAGCGTTGATCGCTCAGGTTGAAAAAGACGAAGTTGCTGTGTCTGTGCGCAGGGCTGCATTGGAATCTCTTGGAGCGGCATCTCATCCCCGGGTCGCTTCACTAATCGAAGAAGCCTATGATGGTGGCGATCCTGATATGCAGATCAGCAGCGTCTATGCCATGGGCAAAAGTGCTGACAAACGGTGGCTGCCAGTTGTCGCCGGCGAAATGCTGAATCCCACTATCGAGATGCGCATTGAAGCCGCACGCGCATCCGGCGAGATAGGCGGCAGTGATTTTGTGCCTAATCTCGGTGAATTGGTTTGGGATGAAGACGTTGAAGTTCAACTGGCTGCTGTCGCGGCCTTAGGCGAAATTGGTGGGGAGTTGGCCATGAGGATATTAGAGGAGCTGGTCGAAGATCCGGAAGCTGCTGACATTCAGGATGCGACCGTTGAGGCTCTCGAACAAGCCAGCTGGACGGAGAGTGATTTTGACTTCTCGCTGTTGGATTGGGAAAATGATCTAGACGACCAAACTTCTCCCAGTACATAAACGGCGTTATTTGTGAGTGGTTTTTTTGAAGTATTCTTAAACAATATAGTGCCCATTTTTCTCGTGGCCTCCATAGGTTATGGGTTGCGGGTTGGTTTAGGACTAGACAAAAAGACTCTCTCGAGCCTCGTTTTTTACGCGTTCTCACCGGCCTTGGTTTTTTCGGCACTAGTCAATTCGAGCTTACCGGGGAGGGAGTTTCTCCAGCTGGCATCATTTTCCGTGATCGTCACCTTGCTTATGGGCTTGATCACGTTGCTAATCTGCAGGTTGATCAAATTGTCACGAATAGATACTATAGCCATGCTTCTTGTAGTAATGTTTGTGAATAGTGGAAATTTTGGGTTGACGCTGAGCAATTTGCGGTACGGTGATGATGGCCTGGCAAGAGCATCCGTGTATTACATTACCAGCACCATATTGATATTTACAATTGGAATCTTGATTGCTTCGATGGGACAGGCAAGTTGGCGTGATAGCCTCAAGCGTCTGCTTCGATTGCCGGCATTTTATGCTGTTATTCTAGCCATCATGATCTATTCGCTGTCGATCCCCATTCCTAGTCCTATCATGCGAAGTGTCGACCTGTTGGCGAGCGGGGCGATTCCAGTCATGTTGGTGGTCCTTGGTATGCAAATCGCCGATCTTAAAAGTATTACACGGGTCCGGCTGGCCGTACCGG
>JAHEJP010000552.1 GCA_024638855.1 Chloroflexota bacterium | reverse complement strand
CAGTTATTCGGACTAAGGCGCTTTGCCCAGATCTGCGTCCTTTAATTCTATCTTAATGCCGCCAATGATCCCGGCGATAATGTTGTACAGGAAACCCGCAATGGCCCCAAATACGAAGCCCATAGCCGCATAAAGAATGGGCATACAAATGGCATACAATATACCGAATATTACGCCACCCCCACCGAGTCCTGTAGTTTCCTCCATCATTGCGGCGAAACTTGCAGCACCTATAACCGAGACACAGGCAAATATGATGCCAATGATAAGCCCGATGATGCCATACAATAGGGCCGACATCAGGGCTAAGGACAGGATGCCTACTCGGCGAATTTCAACCATTTGATTTCCCTCCATTTGAGCCAGTAAGCCAACGATTTCTTGAAGATATTATAACAAGAATCTAGCCAAAAAGGACTGCGGAGTTTATCAAAACCCCTTGTCAAAGCGCATGATCCAGGGCAATATTCCCCGTGTTTATGAATTGGACAGTCGCGCAACATTATTAGGAGACCAAGATGTCCTTTGATTTCGACCAAGAAATTGACCGGCGGGGGACCAACTGTATGAAGTGGGAGTTCGTTTTGAACGGTGAAGAGCTTATCTTTGGCGACCACGCCGATCGCAAGCATGGTCCCGATCGCCTGTTACCCATGTGGGTGGCCGATATGGATTTTCGCTGCCCACCGGCCGTAGTTGATACCCTGACCCAACGAGCCCAGCAAGGCGTTTACGGCTACAGTTATCCTTGCGATAGTTACTTTGAAGCGGTCACTGATTGGTTCAGCCGGCGTTATGAGTGGCAAATCCGGCGTGACTGGATTACACTTACGCCCGGGGTCGTGCCGGCCATAAACATGCTGATCCAAACCTTTGTAGCTCCCGGCGAGAAGGTGCTGATCCAGCGGCCGGTTTATTACCCGTTCTTCGATGCCACCCAACTCAACGGCGCTGAGATCGTCTCCAATTCTCTGGTATTTCCGGGTGACCGATACGAGATGGACTTTGACGACTTAGCCAAAAAGGCGGCCGATCCGGCTGTAAAAATGGCTATTTTGTGCAGCCCCCATAATCCGGTCGGCCGGGTTTGGACGGCCGAAGAACTGGCTCGGTTTGGCCGGATATGCCTGGATAACGATGTTTTAGTAGTCTCAGACGAAATTCACTGTGATTTGCTCTATAAGGGCCAAAGGTTTACCCCCTTTGCCAAGGCCGGCGAGAACTTTGCCGAGAATAGCATCATCTGCACAGCAGCCAGCAAATCCTTTAACCTGGCCGGGCTAAAGATCTCCAACATCATCATCCCTGACGAAACAAGGCGCGAGAAATTCGTAGCTACCGGGAAACGCCATGGCTTGTTTGGCGCCAATGCCTTCGGCCTGGTAGCAGTGGAAGCGGCCTACAACTACGGAGAAGAGTGGTTGGCAGCGGTTATGGCTTACGTCGAGGAGAATTACAACTTCATGGTCGATTACGTCGACAAGCATTTGCCACAACTCAAAGCCGTGCGGCCGGAAGGTACCTACCTGGTCTGGGTGGATTTCCGGTCTTTAGGACTCGATCCTCAGGCTCGTAAAGAACTGCTCATGGAGAAGGCCAAGATCTATCTAGACGAGGGTGAGATGTTTGGTCCTGAAGGAGAGGGCTTCGAACGCTTCAACATTGCCTGCCAGCGTTCGATCCTGGAGGAAGCCATGGCGCGCATCAAGGTCGTCGTCGAGGATTTGGCCAAAGAACCATTTAAGGAGAAAGCGCCAACGCGATTTCAGCCATCCGTGTGAAACCCTTTTCCCGCTGCTCGGCCGTCGAGGCTTCGCCAGTCGCCAGGTTATCGCTCACCGTTAATATAGAAAGTGCCTCAACCTTGAATTTGGCCGCCAGCGTATAGAGCGCGGATGTCTCCATTTCAACTACAAGCACGCCGTAGTCGGCCCATTTTTTCCACCAATTTGGATCGTCATGATAAAAAGAGTCGCCAGCGAACATACCCCCCACATAAACGTTGGCCTGTCTTTCTTTGGCCGCTTCATAGGCTTTCAATAACAGTTCAAAGGTGGCTACCGGAGCATAATCCATCCCGTTGAAGCGCAGCTTATTCATGTGTGAGTCGGTGGAGGCTGTCATAGCCAGCACGATGTCGCCCAGCTTCAAGTAAGGCTGGAAAGCCCCACAAGTGCCGACCCGAATCAACGTCTTGACCTGATACTCGCACACCAATTCGTTCACATAGATGGCAAGGGTTGGCATGCCCATGCCGCTGCCCATGACCGAGATCCGCTTGTCTCTGTAGCGGCCGGTATAACCCATCATCCCGCGAACCTCATTGAAGCAGAACACATCTTCCAGCAACGTTTCCGCGAAGTGCTTGGCTCGCAACGGATCACCAGGCAGAAGAACGGTTGGGGCGATTTGTCCTGGCTTTGCGCCAATATGGATACTCATCTGTCACCTCCCACTTAAGGAATCTCGCCCACCCAATAATATTTGATCTCTCAAGAAAGCAAGAAAGCCGAAGTCGTTAAATTGAGCAAAGATCGTAATCTTTTTGCTTTCTTTGATTGAGGACTTCCACCCTTACTCATCGTACAAATGTAACAGGAACTTATCTCCACCTATCTTCGCCAGCGAATCCGGACAGGTTTGCCATCCTCATCATATATGTTCGAAAACGCTGTGTCAATTTCTAACTCGAA
>JAHEJP010000551.1 GCA_024638855.1 Chloroflexota bacterium | reverse complement strand
TGGCGGAATCGCTTGTACTTGGATGGGGGTGGGCGTCTCATAGCCCACATCTCTGATGCCGGCATTCAAGCGCCCGTCGAGGGAAAATTGTTCGAAATTCACTGATTGTACTCCTTGACACTATGAGCCAAGTCGCACTCTCAGCCCGCTGGTAATTGCCGGCCCGCGCCAATTCGTTTTGACGCCGGATTAAGCAAGCAATCACCGGATAATGCCGTATCTGGGCGGGCGACAGAACTGTGTTCAGTCCTGGTCCTACCCCGACAGACGGTTATCCAAATTTAATTATAAAACCTTTGATTCTTGTCTTTGGTGAATCAACCATCAGGTGGTTGGGAGGATTCTACTACCGCCCAAACAGCAGCTGAATATAGCGCAGCGGCTGAGTATAGCGGCTTCTGACCATAATGCGAGCTTTCGCTAATTCTCTCATGTAATTGCATCTACGAATACAGGCTCGTCAGAAAACGTGGGTTGGTAGTCCGTCTAAAAAGCCAGACTGGGTTACAAGAGTAACGCAAACCGGTGGCCTGCAAAAAAAGAGTGCCAGTCTGCGATAGCCCTTGCTGCAGAAACCTAGACGTCATAGGCCGTTGAGGTCACGTCCCCACCTTTTCCTGTCCAATTGGTGTGGAAGAAGTCGCCGCGCGGCCGGTCAATTCGCTCGTAAGTATGCGCGCCAAAATAATCCCGTTGGGCCTGCAACAAATTGGCCGGCAGTCGTTCGCGCCGGTAGCCATCGTAGAAGGCCAGTGCGCTGGACATAGCCGGGACAGGAATACCGAGAGTTGCGGCCGTGCTCACCACACGCCGCCAGGCAGTTTCCGCCCGCTGCACCTGCTCCTTGAAAAATGGCGCTAAAAGCAAGTTGTCGAGTTCCGGGTCTTCCTCAAAGGCGGCTTTGATATCATCCAGGAAGGCGGCGCGAATGATGCAACCCCCGCGCCACATCAGGGCGATGTTGCCATAAGCCAGGTTCCAGCCAAATTCCTCTGAGGCAGCACGCATGAGCATGTAACCCTGGGTGTAGGAAACGATCTTCGAGGCAAATAGCGCCTCTTGTAGATCATCTATAAGTGCTGCTTTGTCGCCTTTATAGGAAGAAATTGGAGAGCCAAGGACGGATGCGGCGACCACCCGTTCTTCCTTGAGGGCGGATAAGAACCGGGAAAAGACGGCTTCACCTATGAGTGTGAGGGGGACGCCTAATTCCAACGCGGATACGGCCGTCCACTTGCCGGTGCCTTTTTGGCCGGCTGTGTCCAGGATCTTTTCCACCACCGGCTGATCATCTTCATCCTTGTAACCAAGAATGTCGGCCGTGATCTCGATGAGATAGGAATTGAGCTTGCCCTCATTCCATTGGGCAAAGATTGCCCCCATCTCTTCTGCGGACATACCCAATGCTTGGCCCATGACGTCATAGGCCTCACATATCAGCTGCATATCGCCATATTCGATGCCGTTATGCACCATCTTCACGAAATGGCCGGCTCCCTCCTCGCCTACCCAATCGCAGCAGGGCGCACCGTCGGCCACCTTGGCGGCAATGCCTTGGAAGATCGGCTTGACATGCGGCCAGGCTTCCGGCGCGCCGCCAGGCATGATGGAGGGGCCAAAGCGCGCGCCTTCTTCGCCGCCGGAGACGCCGGTGCCAACAAATAATATACCCTTTTGGGCCAACTCTTTGGTGCGGCGCGTGGAATCGGGATAGTGAGAGTTGCCGCCATCGATGATGATGTCCCCAGGTTCCAATAAGGGTACAAGCTTTTCGATGGTCGCATCCACCGGCCAGCCGGCTTTGACCATGATCATCACCCGCCGCGGCCGTTTAAGCATTGATACCAGCTCTTCGAGCGAGTGAGTTCCAATCACTTTCGTTCCCTTGGCCTCGTTTTCCATGAAGCGGTCCACTTTGCTGGTCGTGCGATTGAATACGGCGACCGTAAAGCCGTGATCGTCCATATTGAGTACCAGGTTCTGGCCCATGACGGCCAAACCAATTAGTCCAATGTCAGCTTGTTGTGTCATTTTTCGTCCTGTGTTTTAGAGCTAAATTGTCTGAAGAATCAATTGTAGAAAATCTTCCACCGAGCCATCAAGGGGAATCTTGATTGTATCATCGTCATCTAGTGGCTCCAATGCTTCAAAGCCCTTGACAATTTTTTACATACATTTTAGTATGTATGTATGAAACGAACCAAGGAAGAAGCAGCCAAGACCAGGCAAGATTTGCTTGACGCGGCTTTGCAGGTCTTCAGCCGGCAGGGTTACCAGGCCGCCCGCTTGCAGGACATCGCCCAAGCGGCCGGCGTCACCCGCGGGGCTATCTACCACCACTTCGGCAGCAAAGCCGGGCTTTTTAACAGCTTGATGGATGAGGCCTCAGCCCAGGAAAGCGGCGCGGTGGATGCAGCCATCGCCGAGGGCGGCAGTCTGGTCGAGATCATGGCCCGCATTATGACCTACTCGCTGTCCCTACTGGAAGAAAGTTTGCGGTTGCGCCAGGTTTTCGAACTGTCGATGTTCAAAGCCGGGACTGATCCCGAACTGCAAGTGGTCCGGCAGAAGCGTGCGGAGCAAACCGAACTTCTGGTCAGCAACACGGCCAGCATCATGGCCCAGGGCATAGCCAACGGAGAGCTGCGTTCCGACCTGGATCCAAAAACGGTAGCCCGGGCCTTCATCGCCTACC
>JAHEJP010000550.1 GCA_024638855.1 Chloroflexota bacterium | reverse complement strand
GCGGCCGGTCTCATCCCGGATCTTGATGAGATTTCTCGCCTCGGCAGTTGTCATAACCATCGGTTTTTCCAGCAACACATCCAAACCAGCTTTTAGACAAGCAGTTGCCTGGTCTAGGTGAACGTTATGAGGCGTAATGATGAAGGCAGCATCAAGCTCGTCGCCGAATTCGCCTAATAATTTGACTAGATCGGGTTCATTAGGTGGAACCTGGCGACCGGCTTCAACAAAGACCTTGGCCGTCTCCTCATATTGTTGTGGATTTGATTCGCAAACCACTGGCACCAAGGTGTTATCGAATTCAGCCAGTATCACCCGCAGGTGATAGCGGGCCATATTGCCGCATCCAATGACCGCGATGTGAACCGGCCTGGAATGAGTTATTTTGACAGTCATCTCTTCTCCGATAGTTTAGAAACGATTTCGAATTGCTTGTGTTGCTTATAAGACTATGAGCAGTACGCCATTGATGAATAATAAGCCTACAATGATATTCTCGAATGTTTCCCGATTAAATCGAAAGGCAATCCATCTTCCTACCCAAACACCTAGAGGGACCAACCAGAGCAACCAGACGATTCGACCCAAGAGCTCCATATCGAAGAGCTGGGCGCGGTAATAGTAGGGCACCTTGATCCAGTTCAAAATGAAAAAAAAGAGCGCCGACGTTGCAATGAATACCCCCGGTTTGACATTCTGCATCAGAAGGTAAATACTGACAGGTGGGCCGCCTGTATGGGCTAAAGCCGATGAAAAACCCGTCACCGCGCCGGCAACCAAACCGTGCCAGTTCCGGCTTTTGTAACTGAACAAACCGAGAATACGCTTTTCAAAAATCATGTAAAGGGCAAAAATCAAGACGATGACGCCCAAGAAGGTCCGCAGCGTTTCGGTCGGCGCACTGATGATGAAGTAAGTACCAATAGTGACGCCGACGATTGCTCCTGGCAGCAACAATAAGATCAGCTTTCCATTCCAATTACCCCAGTGCAGCGCCACGGCGAATATGTCGGCTAACATCAGAATTGGCAGGATCAAACCAATAACTTTATCGGCCGGCATGACCAAAGCCATCAAAGGCGTAGCCAAGGCTCCGGCCGCTCCACCCAGGCCACCTTTTGACATGCCAATCATAAAAGCAACCAGGGCGATTATGATTAAGAGAATTGTCTCGTTGCCGGCCATAGTTCGATGAGTGCTAGGTTGGAATCTGGCAGTGACAACATTCAATCACACTTGTAGGTAGGGGATCGTCTGTGGTCCTTCTGGGATTACACAGAGTCGTGGTTCCTTACCATCCCTCTTTAACAAATCATTTACGGTTTGGACTATATCTCGACTCGGAACGAACAAGGCCTTGCTGATCTGCTCGTCACTTAGATTTTCGCTGTAAACATAGACATCGGCTTTCATTTGTATCTGGGCCTGGATCTGGACCTGCCACTGATCCTGCACGCTGTAGCCTGGCTGGGAAACCATATCGATGATGGCTTCTGGAGAACCGGCTTCTGAGAGCAATTCGGCATAACGGCCGTGCTCTGGTAAGCCATCTTCACAGGCTGCGGCTATGATGATCGACCCACCTTGCCTCACGATCTGGCTTGCCGCGCTCATGCCTTTGACGGCCTGGTATAAATTCTGATCCAAAGGATATCCGCTGTTGGTGGTAACAACGATATCATAGGGCGCATCGACCGCCACCATGGCTTGCTCCTTGACAAAGGCACAGCCGGCCGCATGGGCTGCTAGCATTTCGCCTGCGAATACAGCGGTAATCTGACGATCAGCATTCAGCGCCACATTTAGCAAGAAGGTCGGCTCCGTCCGCAAGGCGACTTCACGCATCTCCTCCCAAATGGGATTACCTGCAGTGATGCCCCAAGCAGCCTGTGGATGGGCGATCATTTTTTGACTATGATTGGTAAAGACGCTCTCCGTGCCTGCCAGCGAGGGCAGAATCGCCTTTGGCCCGCCGCTAAAACCGGCGAAAAAGTGTGGTTCGATAAAGCCCGTCAGAATACGAACATCAGCTTCCACGTATAACCGGTTAATACGGACAGGATGGCCCAAAGTTGTTTCGCCCAACGACACCAGATTTTCGTCGTCGTTACAATCATGCTGGACACAACGGTAATGTTCGACAATTTGATCGCCCAACATTTCCCGCAGTTCGTTTTGGCTTTGCGGCCGGTGGGTACCTAAGCCATTTAACAAAGTGATGTCGAAGCGAGAAATACCGGCCTGCTCTAGCGCCGCCAACAACACGGGCAGTATACGATCGTTTGGGGTGGCTCGGGTGATGTCGGTATGGACAACGACCACCTTATCGCCCGCCTTGACCAGGTTAACCAGAGGGAGTGACCCGATAGGATTTCGAATTGCCTGGATAAGAGTAGCCGCTTCATTGCGTAAGCCCGGCAAAAAACGTGGCCTGATCACGTCACTCCAATCAGGCAATTCAACTTCGAGACCTCCTCGGCCGTATGCTAAATCTACGCGCACAGACGCCTCCTTCCTCTAACCAGATAACTGCATAAAACGCTAACAAAAGGGTCCCAACAATCCTTCTTTTTTTCCGGGACTGCCTAGAATATCCCGAAAGCAGGCAACGATAGATAGTTACCAGGCAAAGTGGTTCATGTCACCACTCTCATGGGACAACCGGCCATTAAATCACCGTTCCTTTAAAGGGCTTC
>JAHEJP010000186.1 GCA_024638855.1 Chloroflexota bacterium | reverse complement strand
ACCAATGAACCATCGGGATTGTAGGCGATGCCGATGCCGGCGTGGGTCCATATTGGGTTGAGTAAATTTCCACGGTGGTTGGTTAGGCTACGTGGCTGATTCATGAAAGCCTTATGAATCTCATGAATGGCTTGCGAGGTACCGGCTCTTTCGCCATAAAATACGCCAATATTTTCGCCGCAGGCCACGTATCGGATACGCTGGATATTGATGCGTTGGGAGGCCGTTACCCTCTCCGGCGACTCATGGGCTACATACTGACGACGGAGCATATCTAAGGAGTGTCCCCGGGCAACGGCAGCTAAATCATTGTGCCATCGAAGCTGGGCAGTTCCTAGCCAGCGAGGAAGGTGAGTTTCCCGGTCACGATTGATCAATTCAAACATCAACAGTTCCAGTTGATGCAAATCTTGCGAGGTTGTCGCTTGAGGCACTGAGGGAACTAAGTCATCGCCTGTAATGGTGATAATATCACTTGATCGAGCGATTGCCGGCATCTCAGTAGGGATATCCTCCGCAGTGATGGTGATCACTTCAGGCATTGGCGGCTGCGAGCTGGCCAATTGTTGGGCCCTATTTATGTCATCTTCAGTAAGTTGGAGCCAATCCTCGCTCATGCCTACTGCCCCTCTGATGTCATAACGATTTTTCCTTGGATTGAGCCGGACTTATTAAAACCATCCGCTTATTTTATTCGCCCGACGGCGCCTCCAGATGACGGTAGAAAGGTAATGAGAAGTAGGTACGATCCGCGTTCAGCGTGATCGATTTCCGCTCGACATCACTTCCTTCTTCTCGAGGCCAGGTAACATCAATATCATAAGTGAGCCCAGATTCCACCCTTACCGGCAGCTCGCAGACGAATTTGCCGTCTCGATCAGTTGTGCCGGCAACGTAACTTTTTACGCCCTTGCATGTGACCCGGACTTGTAGACCATAGAACCCCGGGCCATCGGGATAATGCTGGACCAAGACTTTGAGTTTTGTCGTTGTAAGATCCTCATGTCCCAACATCTGCCTGAGGCCGACAGTAAAACTGGACCGAGATTCGCTAACCGGCGATGGACTAGGCATTACAACACCAGAACTTGGCATTGGGCTTGGCGGCTGGCTTGACCTTTGAGTGACTTGGTCACGGGTGATCGTTATCGGTGGCATCCGGACTGGATCTGTCGATTCAGACGATGGTTCCGCAAGTTCTTCCTCGGTCAGAACCAAGGGGTCGCCGAATTCAACGGTCGGACTCGATTCCAATTCATCAGGATCGACTTGCACTGTCTCGCTCTCTATTTCGGGGTATCGGACGGGAACAGGCGGCCGATAATGTGGCGGCAGAGGCGCCTGCAGCTCACCGCCCTCCTCCAATTCATCCAAAGCCGGAACCCCACTGGGAGGTGCCGATAGACGCCGTGCAAGTTGTTCTCGTTCAGTCGCACTTCTTTGCACCTGACGGCGAATGAACTGAGCCGAACGCTTAAGCACCTGTCCTGCCGGACTGTAGTCAGACGGGGGTGAGGATGCATCAAATTGAGTACTTGGATAACCACTACGCCAGGCATACGCGGCGACAATCAGTGTCAGCCAGCTGACCAAACCTGATTCATCAACAGTCGGCATCTGGGCCAGAATCACCACATTCTCGTCTTCTTCTAAGGCGGTGTCAGCCAATAGGTCAAATAGAGTAATGCGTTGGACTGGTTCCGCTTGCAGTAGCTGACCAAAGTCCTTTAGAGTTGCATCGTCTACGACCGCACTCACGCGCAGAAGTGATTTGGCCCTGGAATTGGTGATCGCTTCAACCTGTTCTTCGCCATGACTCCCTTCTTGTGCTAGCCAATGACTTAACCTGGTGCAGAAGGCAGCAAGCTGCCCGGGATCACGAAGGGTCCGAACAATTCTCTCGGAAGACTCATGCATTTTCGAATCTAACTCCATTACAGGATGCCCGATAGGGCATCGCCATGACAGCTTAGGTAGCTGCTCTCAAACCCTTTTAAAGGGCTAGATTTGTCTCCATTTTGTGCAAGCCTTCCCAAACGCGCATGAGTTCCTCGACATCCGAAACGCTTTCTAGGTCGACTTCCATGGCCTTTCTTAATTCAGGATCGGCCAACTTGCGGTCATGCTGCCTGAGCATAGGCTTAACGATATGATTGGTAAAGTCTCGCTCTGCTTTTGTCGCCTCCAGCCAGAATAATCGCCGTAGCCGCGGCAATAACTGATCGTCGCTGAACAGGTCCTCGATCACCAGGCTAAAGATTTTATTGGTCTTTAGAGCGATATTGTCTAATTTGTCGGCGTAGCTTGTCTCCAATTCACCGTAACCGCTTTGCTCAACTTCTGTCGACAGCTTGATATCGACCAAATCTTCTTGGGGTACGCTATCGAGGATATTTATCACGAGATCTTCCTCGGCAGCTTCTCCGGCTAACGAAGATCCGGCTCCATCATTGGCCGACGCTTGCGCTGACTGACCGCCAATGGGCTCGGCCGCAAGCTGCGTTTCCGCTGCTAGTTCGCGCCGTACGCTGTCTGGACCATAGAGCATCGCATCCAGCAATCGATCATCTTCTGGTATAGCTAGACCCCTCTCACCATCGCGAACCCTGTAGTGTACGGAGCGCTCCGGTTCCACCATTTCGTACATGGCCGATTGCCGGCAAATGTGACGATAGTTTTGTCCTACCAAACCAACAATCCGTCTCAATGCCTCATCAAGCGATAACTCTTCTCCCGGTGCTGAAGGCAGCGAATAAGTATATTCTTGGCTATAAGCGGCGCGATTGACCCGCGCCTTGATATCGTGAGATTCAAGAGTCCTTTCCAACTCATCTGCTACTACCTGGGCGATCTCGGGCATGAAGTTAGATACGGCTTCTTGCATAACCAATTCAACCTGATAGAGGATGCGCTTAATTGGTACTTCAATGCCGCTTGTACCCCAGACCAGGTTGTCGTAAGTGACGTCGCGATCATCCCAGTGCTCAGTTCCGTAACTGTCCAAAAGTGTCTCGACTTCGCGTTGCACAGCACCCTGGACCATTGTTTCCACACCATTTAGCGTGGGCAGGAGTAAGCTGCGAAAGCGCTCTTCGCTGTTGATTCGTTGGCTTAGGTCCAACAAGGCATTGTGAAACGCCCGGGGAAGTTCTTTCTGCTGCCGGGTGAGAACATTTTCGAAGCGACGCTCTTGCAATGTCTCCCAACTGTTGGCAAATGGCGGGTGCAAACCCCGATTCGCTAACTGCTTCTCATAATAGAAGCGCAATGATTGCAGCGCGTTGCGAACCCGGGTACTTGCCTCTCTAAGCTGGCTCCGGACGCGTTCAGTTTGAATAAAGTCGATTAACCGATCCCGCAACAAGGCAACTTCGCTCAATTCCATGAGCGCTTCGGCCGTTTCAGGTTCCAGCGGATCCTTAAGGTCGACATTGCCCAACTGGTCGGCGAAAGCTTTTAGTATGCGTTCAGTTTCACTGGCGAATTCGCCTGGAGCATGATCAGGATCCTGCACATATAAGGCCGGCGGAGCCATGACCAGGAAATAAGGTCGGTTATGTCCGCGATCCTGATATCTTTCCCAGTAATTGGGCGCGATATAGCGGGTCACCTCTTTTACTTCTAGCTCACTTTCAGGCAGTCCTGCATTCAGACGATCGAAAGCCTGGCGAATGTTGCCACCGTTGACGGCTAAGAAGATCTTAGCAGCCGCCTCGTCTAGATCACTGCCAGAGAGACCAAAGAGGCGATTCTCTTTGATCCAGTTTACGGCTGATAGGGACTTCATTTCATCGACGCGTTGGCGGCCTGCATCGGTAACCAGGACGATCATTGCGTCCTCGCGTTTCATTTCCTCCAGAGTGATGGCCTCATGAAGTCGCATGCCTGCTCCCAGGCCAGGTACATCTACAATTCGTAGATAGCCGTTCATCAAAAGGTTTGGTGCGCCTATCTTGGGTAGAATCCTGAAGGTTGCCGATTTAAGCAGCCTGATCATGCGCTTGGTGCTACCCTTAAAGCCATCTTCTCTGAGATGTGTCAGGGCGTCCTCATTATCCATCTGGTATGATTGAGGCGGAGGAGGTCCATTTTGGAACAGATCTTGATAGGCCTCAAAAGTCTTGATGCAATCTATCAATATTTCCAGGTATTCGTCTCGTTCAGTCTTCGCATCATCGCGGGTGTCTTCCACGAGAACATCTATCGCCTCTCTTGCCTGCTCGCGTTCAACTTCATTGGTGATGTCGAAACCTTCCATTTCGGCTAATTGACACAGACGACGAACACGCAAGGCGAATTCGTCACGGCTCCAATAAGTGAAGGTTAATGATTCCGCCTCACCTTCTTCCGCTTGCTCAATGTAGACAATCGTTCCGGTCACAGCTGTGACTGCGCCAGTTGGCAATAAATTGCGGCCAAGCAAGGCATTTATAAGCGTGCTTTTGCCAACACCAGTACCGCCAAAGAAGACAAGAGTATAGGTTCGCTGGGCTAAAATTTTCTGCGCTTCATCAATGCTTTGTTGTGCTTGTGGTACTGCGCGAATGAGATAATCACGACTCTGGTCAATCGTCTGTTGCAACTCTATCCATTGGGCGACCTGTTCCTCATCGATATGAGGTAAGGTCTCTAGGGAAACACGTATATCTTCGTATTTTTCACTTTTTTTCTTAGGGCTCATTTCCGATATCCTTCTTATTTATTTCTGAACCTGCCTAACAGGCACGGCCTGACGATGAATCTGTCAGCACGCATTATCCATTACGTGATGTACTAACAAAGGTTGCATGACTAGTTTGACGGGTGTCCAGAAACACAGATACACTTGCTGGAAAAGCATTCAAACCAAGCCATATTGAAGATGATCATCACTTATTCTATCACGGAGTGTTTGCTCTTGCTGAACGAATCTATACGACAATTACTACCGACTAATTCTCAATCTCAAATTATTGCTTAGCAACGACTGAAAGCAATTCGCGTATTGTGAACAAAGAACATTCGATAGATTGAGACGATATCATTCTGCTTCGATAATTGGAGAACGAGATGAGAATCATTCTGTATCTGGGTAAAGGCGGCGTCGGCAAGACAACAGTTGCCGCCGCTACCGCACTGCGGTGCGCCGAGCTAGGATATAAAACGCTGGTTGCCAGTACCGATATAGCACATAGTCTAGCTGACTCATTAGATATTCCGTTAGGCGATAAACCGATCGAGGTAGCCGATAATCTTTGGGCTCAAGAGATAAGCGCTGTCGCCGATATTTACAATTATTGGGACACACTGCAGTCTTTCGTTTCTGGAGTGATAAAGGTCCGCGGTGGTGTCGATCGCGTCGTCGCCGACGAACTTTCAGCCTTTCCGGGTATGGATGAAATCGTGAGTCTCTTGCATATCAACAAGCAGGCAACCGAGCGTAATTTTGACCGGGTGATTATCGATGCCGCACCCACGGGAGAGACAATTCGTTTACTCACCTTTCCCGATACATTTCGCTGGTATGCTGGGCATATAGCCCGCACCGAAAAGGGCGTGATCAGGATGCTGGCTCCGTTTGCTGGCCGATTTCTTAAGGCACCGGCCGAAGTGTTGGAGGCCCTCTACAATCTTGATGAAGCGACGGCTGAGCTAAGAGTAACCTTGAGCGATCCTGAAATTACTAGCTATCGGGTCGTGGTGATTCCCGAGAAGATGGTGATGCGGGAAGCTGAACGAGCGGTTAGTTACCTTGGTTTGTTCAACTACCCTGTTGATAGTGTGATCATCAATAGAGTGCTTCCAGAAATGGCCGATGCAGGAGAATTTATGCAAAAACGACGGGAGGTGCAGGGTAAATATGTTCAGTTGATCAAAGACAACTTCAGACCTCTTCCATTGTGGCAGGTGCCTTACTATTCTGAGGAGGTCTTCGGACTAAATGCTCTTACGCGGTTGGCAAAAGATTGTTTTGGCGACGAGGATCCCGGTCAGATATTTTACCAGGGTATTCTTCAGGAGATTGTCGAAGGTGAAGACGGTCATTATACGCTTCGGTTGTCAATGCCCTTCGTTAAGAGTACCGATGTCAAATTGCGAAAAAGAGGCGATGAACTCTTTATAACCATTGGGAACTTTAAGCGTGAAATGATATTGCCTAACGTCCTGGCAAAGATGCGAGCCGGAGGCGGCCGATTGATTGAGGGTGTGCTTGAGATAGATTTTGAGCCGGCCGACAAAGTTGCAGTTGCAACCCAATATCGGTCAGACTAATTATCACCGACATGAATCTGAATGCATTAGAACAAATTCGTGAACGCCTGATGAGATCCGCTGCAACTTTTGATTTTTGGCTACGTATTGGAATACAGATTCCAGCAAAGAGAGGTGCAATATGTCTGATGAATCTGTATTAAAAGCCGAGGTAAAACGCAAGAATGAGGGAACTGCCCGATTAGCCTTGGCCTTGGTGGCCGGTGGCGTTATTTTACTGGCAGCGAATCTTCTCGAAATCAGCTTGATGGATTTCTTCTGGCCTATGTTCATCATTGGTCCAGGATTGCTCTTGATCTGGCCCGCGAACCAAGAGACTGCCGAAAATCGTAGCCGACTGTCCTTTCTAGCCGTACCAGGTGCAATGATTGTCGCCACGGGTGCCTTGCTATTCTTGATGAACCTGGTGGATCACTATGAAAGCTGGGCTTATGCTTGGACTCTCGTCCTGGCGGCGGGCGTGGCCGGTTATGGATATATGGGTCGTTTCGATGAATCGGGCGAGCGCGAAGATAAGGTCTATCGTTTCATTCGCACGATGTTGCTGGTCTTTATGTTTTTGGCTGTGATTTTCGAGCTTTTTGTTTTCCATAGCCTGGGAGCCTGGTGGCCGCTGCTAATTGTTGGCCTGGGAATTTATGTCTATATTAAAAATAAGAGGAGTGTTGACTGATGAGTGAATCAGAAGAAATAAAGATTGAAGAGGAAGATGTGGATTCTTCCAACGGCGAGTCAGGAGAAAGAATTACAACCGAGGAATTAGTCGTAAAAGGCGAGGAATTGGTCGAATCGGTTAAAGATATCATCAAAGAGGCTGGTGTGCGCCGGATCGTCATTCAATACAAAGATGGTCGCAAACTGATAGAAATTCCTCTGGTAGTTGGCGTGCTTGGTATCGCCGTATTGCCAGCATGGTCGGCCATAGCCCTCATTGCTGCCCTCGTCACCGAATGTTCGATTCTGGTAGAGAGAGTGGCGAAAGAGCCCGAAGTTGAGGAAGAAGAGGCTGTTGCCGACGAAGATATCTCAGCGGCCGAAGCAGGTGCATAGAATCTAGAAACGAATTCTGGAGCGCCCCATCACGGGCGCTCCTTGCTATTTCCCAGGATTCGTTCTTCATACGTCTGCAGCCGCCTGGAGCCGATTCCATCAGGTTGCTCCGATGCAAACCGCACACCATAGCCTTCCACTGCTAGAGATGCTGAAACTAACCCCATTTTGACGCTCTCCTCAGGGTTCAATCCTTGATGAAGTCCTGCCACAAAACCACCACAAAATGAATCACCGGCTCCCGTTACGTCTACTACACGCTCGTCACCAGGCCGGTGGTATGGCGCCAGCCTAGATACCTTTTCGCGTTCCTTTGAGTAGATGAGCACTCCTTCTGCTCCCAATTTCACGATGATGAGCGGCGTCCCCCATTGAGCAAGTTTCCTCACTGCCGCGACAAGGTCCATTCCCGAGCCAAACAAAGACACAAGTTCCTGATAACTAGGAAGAAATGCATCGATAGCAGGTAAAAATTGGCGAAGTTCGGGGATAAATTTTGGGCGCATATAACGCTCGCCAGGATCAACCGTAAGCCACTTAATGCCTCGATCGCGAAGGAATGCCGACATCTCCACGTGAGTCCGGATCGACAGCGGAGCCAGATGGACAGCAAGAGCTATATCTAAACTTGTTGACCAATCTTCGGGTCTCAAAGCCAGCGGCTCATAAGTCAAGGGATCATCTTGCCCTGGTGTAGAGTGGACATAGTTCTCCAACTCCTGGGGCAAAGGCAGTCCAATGCGAGAGAAATGATAAGCTGGATCAGTATCGTGACGACGCCCATCTTCACTATAAGCGTAAAATGTTTGATGTTCCTGCGAGCCTGCTAACCGTACCAGCCCCTCGATATTTAGGCCACGTTTTTCCAATTTTGGCAACCAATCAACTGGATAATTCTGGCCGATGCGTGCCCAAATAGCAACATCATCGATCCATACAGATGCCCCGGCCGCGGCGTAAAGAGCATTTCCACCAAGGAGCCCGAGGTGAGCCCGGCCGTCATGAGTGATGATGTTATCAACCCGCATTCCACCGGCCGTGACGAGCATGCTTTCACTCCTACAAAAACCTAGATTATCAACTTTCTAATTCGCCGGCTGGTCCGGATTCGAGAAATGCCCCCTCCTCCTTGAACATTGCGTCCGCCAGCAAATGCCCGGAAATAGGGTTCATTCATAGTCAATGCTCGCGATGCCGAAAATAGCATGGTTGGTAATGTCGCTAGCAACGGTGAATAGGCTTCGTCGATTTCGCCAATAAGAGGAAAGATGAAATCTTTTACCTCAGAGTGAGCGAGTTTGCTGTTTATGGGAGTTATGATGGCCAAGCGCCGGCCGATAGCTTTTGCCGCAGTCGCGATTTCCTGGGCTCTAAATTGGTCGTGTTCGAAGCCACCAATCAGAAAGGTTGGCGTATTAGACGTTGCGCTAAAGTATTCTAAATGTGCCCATTCTTCCATTTCTTGAGCGACGGCCGGCTCTCCGGACGCTTCCAATACCTTCGCCGCTGAAAATAGGGCTGAACCGTAATTTGGACCAGCGCCGCAAAAAACTAAGCATTCAGCGTCAAGCCAATCCTGAGCAACTCGACTGGCCAATAGTTCGTTTCTGGCGATGGTTTTGTCCATTGTATCAGCCAAGTCCTTCAGCTTGTGGCGAAGAGATTCGTCTTGACTAGAAGATAGGTGATCATTCGCCGTTCCGATTGCGAGAGCAGTGAGGTAAAGAGCCAATAATGAGGCCACGAAGCTACGTGCCCCAGGGACCACAATTGAAGGATCGTCTCCTTCTAAGAGAGAGGTAGGTACTGGCAAGACATACTCGGCGACCTGAGCCAACGGACTTGATAGATCGCCGGTAATTGCTACAGTGGTCGCTTGAGCCTGACTGGCTAACTCTAATGCTTCAATTGTCCGGCTAACTTGGCCGCTGGCAGAGACACCCACGACCACGTTGGTCATGGATGCTGGCGCTGACAAATATGCAGCCTGGTAACGAGCGAACTCCATCGCCGAAAGAACTTGGCAATTTAATCCTGTCCATTTCATGAAGCCCAATCTAGCGCTTACGGCGGCGTGATAACTGTCGCCACATCCGGTTATGAATATATGATTTATGCGCCGTGAGAAGGAAGATTTAAACAACTGGCGGCAATTATCGTTTATCTCTCCGATTAATTCTGCGACTAATTCGGGCAATGAGCTGATGTGTCGATGAAAAGACGTCCGGTGCATCTTCTTCGCCAAAAAACCTATGACAATTCTCTATTGCCATAAACAACATCGACGCCCTTTATCCGGCTCAACAGCCACTCAAGAGCATAGATGGCGAACATAAAAAAAAGATCAACGCCGATGGCCAACGAGTAGGCTAGGCCCAAATTGCCGAAGACAATACTGGCTGGGCCGATGAGAGTATCGACAAAAATATTTATCAAGCCGACCAGATAAAGAAAAAGGGCGAAGGCGACCATGACAATGGCAAAAGCCGGCCAGGCGCGGCGATCGGACGAGCTTGGCATCATGGCGTTGCTTATGGCGAAGATCAAGTACAACCAGAGGAAAAAATCGCGAGTTAAAAACAAAGCCGATAGCGATTCGGTCAGAGTCTCAATATTTCCCGTCTGAATTGCCGTCGCCAGTGCCTGCAGATCGAAGACGTTCAGCGCGATCAACAGGACTGTAGCTGTTCCAGTAACCAGTGGCGCACTACCGATTAAACTTTCGCGTA
>JAHEJP010000185.1:6429-10033 GCA_024638855.1 Chloroflexota bacterium | reverse complement strand
CCCTTGGAACTATTCACCGACGACCAGATCTTAGAAGTCGAAACCCTGGGGGCGCTGGTCCAGTTGGAACCAGGCGCGGCCGTGGAACATACCGAAGAATGGTTCTTATTCGACGGCGTGCCCACCCCGCAAAACGACGATGATGTGAAGGCTCACGTCCTGCCCCGGGTTATGGAGAGCGGTCGGTAGGCAAGCAACTTTAGCAAACCTCTAGGCAGGTAAACATTGAAACCTTGCCGAGATATCCAGAAACTCATGGCTGCCGTGTATTTCTGATCTTTGATTTCCGGATGCGATTTTCGGAAGGCTGTTCTTAGAGATAAGCAATCAGGACAATACTGTAAGAACATAGGGGCCAATCACGCCATTAGTTTCACCGTAGTGATCGCCTGAGGAGTCGCAATTACCTGTGATTTGGATATCTCGTTAATCTGCTCAAGAAAGTCAGATTCTACGATTTTCGCGTTAGTTCGATTGGCACACCAGGCTTGTAGGCTAAGCGTGATGCCATCATCGTCTACTGCTGCAACCCGACAGCTCGACACTTCTTGGACTAACGGATGGCGAGAGGCAAGATCGGTAAGAACCTGGCGGACATGTGGCACATCTTCTCCATCGTCAATTCGAATTGGGACGGATGCCAATTTACGGGGATCATCCGTCCGATAGTTTATCGTCACTTGCGTGGCCACAACGTTGTTTGGAAGTACAACGCGACGGTTATCCGCGGTAAGAACAGTCGTATATCCTAAACTAAGGTCAATAACTCTTCCCACTTCTGTACCTGTTGGCGTGCTAAATTGAATCTCATCATCTAGGCGAAATGGCCGGTATAGGAGCAGTGAAAATCCAGCAATAAGATTAGCCATTGTGTTTTGAGCAGCCAGCCCCACAATGATTGAAGCAATGCTCACCCCGGCCAATAGCGCTGTTCCAAATGAGCGAAGACCGGGCACAATGTGGGCGTACAGGACCAGGGCTATAACAAAAATAAGGAGCTGACCAACTCTGGATAAAAAAATTAACGGCCGTTCGGTCCAGAATCTTATTGGTATCCCGACGTACCAGTGTGTTAATGGTCACTCTCAAAGCACGGGCAACCAGAGTCGATCCCAGCAAAAAAAGGATTCCGAAAAAGATGGCGCCTTCGACTGTCTTGGGATTAAGAAAATTCGCAAATACTATGTCGATTTCTTCCATTTGACCACTCCCTTTTTTCTAACTGTTTTCCAGATTTAATACGTTTCAATCAAACCGGTATCGGATATCAGCATTCATCTCAATCGTGTACTAGACTGTGTGAATGTTCGACCATTCACTGGGTAGCCGGCTTCTTCCGACCGGACTGTTCAAGAAAAGGAACCAATGGAAATCCTAGCAGTGTAGGAATCCAAAACGAGAGGACTCGATAGGCAAGCACGACAACTACTGCGGTTGCGGCCGGTACGCCTAAGCCAGTATAAAGCGCCACCATCGTTCCTTCGACAATTCCTACACCGCCTGGTAGAAAACCAACTTTGCCCAATAATAAAGGCAGCCCATACCCTGTCAGAAGCAGGCCAAATCCGACGGAGTAACCGGCAGCCAAGAATAATTCGGCCGACTCGAGCTAGGCGTGCTTCCGCTTCAGTTGACGGCAAACCTTCGGCAGAACTCTCAAGCCGGGCCAGCAACTCCCCCGCTGGCTGATTCCAGTAAGGCTCTGCAGCAGCGGACACGATCGATGCCTCATTAACTTTTGACACTTAGGCCACCATTTAGAAACAGATTGTGTAATGGCACCATCCTACTTTGCAAAGTTGCACGTAATAACCTTTCAAAACCCATTGGCGCTTCAAATCGGCCAATGCAAGCAATTGGTTCAGGTATCTCCTTATGTTTCGCCTAATTCCTGACGGTAGCTTGTAAGCCCGCCACCAGTTGGTCTTTCTGCTGAGGCGTTAATTTGGCTTCCGCGTGCAACAGCAGGTACTGCGATGGGGGCATACTGTCGCGCTGTATCACTTCCCATAATTCATCCGCTTCGCGGGGTTTTCCCCCCTGATCCCACTCGGAGAAGTTGACATGCTGTCTACCTTCCTCCACGTCGCGCTGCACCAGCCAGGAAGCAGGGGCCACGCTTTCGTACCAGCGACCCCAAGCAGTTTCATTGCTATGGCAGTCAAAGCACGCCGCCTGAGCCATTGCCCGCGTTTCTGGACTATCCCAGTTGGGTTCACTTTGTACGGGTGGATTGGCGTGATCACGGCCGTAAGGCACCAGTTGAATCAACAAAAACCCAACAATAATCACGGAAATCACTATTCCGATTATTTTTTTGATTGACACTATTTAACTCCTATTGATTTGCGTTTCGCGCCGAGGTTTTCCCGGCAGTTCACCATTTCGCCTGTGCTGAGACCAAGACCGTTTATCAGCCTTGAAGGGCTTCTCACCAAGCCGTGTCTCGTGCTGACTCAACGAGAGTCGATACTGAGCTTTAAAATGTCACGCCAGCCTTTTCTAGACAAGCCGTACTATTGCTTATGATCCGAATGCGATATTCGTTTACCCCAGCGCCTGATTGGGATGCCAGGCATATCATGCAGTGTCTTTTTATCCAGTTTCAAATAAACTACATCTTCATCGATCCGTTGAATGTCGGCAACGGCAACGGTGACATCTTTTTCTCCCCAGATATGCCCTTCGCGCAGCACCAGATGGGTAATGTGGTTATTTTCTGGGTTAACGAGGAATGCATCCACGTGCCCGATATGGCCGTTGCTAGCTTCTACCCGCGCCCCACGGTGAATGCCCAGTTCACCGGCTGGAATCTGTTCCATACCGACATACAAACCATAAGCTTCGCCATCCGCTTCCAGATAAGGCCACATTGCCATGCTGTCATAATCCAGGTCATACTCATCCGAGAAGTAGCCAAATCGGCTGGAGCCATCCATCTGCAGAAACTCCGACTTGACGAAAGGATCACAGTTGGCAATTTCTTCACAAGAGCAGCGCAGTTGTACATACGCCGGCCCGCTTTCGGCGATATATGAAAGCGGCACCATATATTCATTGTGAAGAAAGCCTTTTGTTTGTACTACCAGGTGCGTGATTTCTTTGATCACCGGATTGATAACCAGACAGGTAGAACGTCCGCCAGGGCCATCGGTACAATGCACTTCAGCATCTAAGGGAATGTCCATAATAAACCTCCATCGTTTGTTTCAATCGTTTAAGTGATGAATATAGTTAGAGTATAGTCTCGCGATCCTGCCGTTACATTGGAGGAATGACCGAAAGGTGTTATACGAAATGACGTAATTGGTGGCTGGATACCTACTACATTTGACTTAGATCATCCGGTCCCTGCCTGGTAATAGGTACAACAAGTTCATGGCGGCTTCACCTAACAATAGCGGCAAAGATGCTGTGAAAGGCCAGTGACAGTGCCATTTGCGACCGGGCGAAGAGAAAATCGTTCATCCCCAATCACCTCCATAACAATACGCTACCCTTCGCCCACCGCGTGTAGTAGAGTGGCGAGGTCGCGCGGAATCAGGGGCCATTCTGAAAAGCGTCAGTAGAAACTTGCAGGGCTTCTTCGCGGGCCAACTTTTGC
>JAHEJP010000185.1:0-6329 GCA_024638855.1 Chloroflexota bacterium | reverse complement strand
TGTATGGCCAGCGTCCATGCGGCCGGTACGAATTCTTTTAGAACTTTGGTGCTTAGCAGCAGTCCCCAAAGTGTGGAGCCAGCCAGCAGTACGTATGCGACGGTGCCTGCCGACCGGGAAAAATGCCAGGGCGTTTTGGCCGTAATGGACAAAGCGTTGGCGATGGTCGCGCCAGTTACTGAGTTTGCCAGCATCCAGCCACCAACTAGCAGTCCCAAACCACCGGCCAGCCCCAGGACCAGACTGAAAGCGAAGGCGAGTGCCTTGCCCCAGATATGGTCGGTTGTAACCACTTCTTTTGTGCCTGTCATGAAAATCTCCAATAATTAAAATATAGGTGCCGTTGGCTGGAGTTGTAGTTGTTGGTCCATGCGTGGCGTTACCAAAATACGGCCGTCCTGAGTAATGAACAGCCCAGCCAGGTCGTAATCCAAAAGCGCATCCATGCCCGCAGCCGAGCCAGCTACTAATGTGGCGGTGGCCCAGGCTTCAGCCACTGCTGCCTCTCTGGCTAACACTGTGGCCGTCAAACCATCTGTTATGGCCGGGCTGCCTGTCAGCGGGTCGATGAGATGGTGCATGATGGTGCCATTCTGTACCCAGCTCCGATAATCCACTCCAGAGGTAGCCAAGGCGCCTTCAGCCAGCCAGAAGGTGGCCAGATCTTCGGTTTCTGTTACAGAATCCGTCCAGGGGGCGCTGATGGCCACAGGCCAGCCGGGGTAACCAAACGGAGCCGGTCCGGCCACCAGATCACCGCCTGCATCCACCAAGCAGGGACCGGTGATTTCCAGTAAAGCCACTGCCTGCTGCGCCGTGTCGCCTTTGGCAATGCCCCCTAAATCGAGATGGACACCAGTTGGCAGTCGCATCGAACGATGGGCTTCATCAAATTCAATCGCCGCCCATTGCCCCAGGAGCAGCTCAGCTTCCGGCCAACGGCCGTTCCAACTGGCAGTGGTCATCGCTTCAAAACTTTGACTATATCCGGCCCGTTCCAAGGCCTTGAGCAGCGTGGGGTCAAAACGACCATTTGTCAACGCTGCCACTTGAACAGCCAGCGTCACCTGCAGCCAAAGTAGGTCGGAGACGACCACCCATTTGCCGCTGCGCGCATTTAACAGTGACAGCTCGCTGTTTGGTCGAAAACGGCTCAAAGCCTGCTCGTTGGCGGCAAACAGGGCTTCAATTTGGTCAAAAGCGTTTGCTGCGGCAGTACGGTCCGCTGTGTCCAGCCAAAGAACGATATGGCTGCCCATGGCTCGAAAAGCATGTGAGCGCCAGGTTAAAGGGTGCGGTTGCTTCACCATGCTTTTAGATAGATGAATGTGAACGGGCAACAGGCCTAAATTGCGGCTGCACGACCTGCGGGATTTGCTTAAGCACAATCTGTGTACCGCGGCCAGTAGGGGGCAATAGTATGACTGTGGCATTAGCTGCAGGTTCAACCATTGTTATCGACTCGTTGTCTGCAACGGCCGCCGCCTGCAGCGCATCTTTTATGTTCAACAACTGTGTCCCGGCCAGTGTCGCTACCAGGCTGCTCGTCAACAGCAACATCTTCAGCTTACCTGTTTTTCTTTTGGATCGTCGAGCTCGGTTAGTCATCGCTGTCTTCGTGCTGCTCATATTCTTCATGCTCTTCGTGCTCTTCACGAACTTCATTGCCATCATCATCTGTATAGGCCTCACCACTGCTGGCGCCACTATTAACGATATTCAACTGATCTTGCAGCTGCAAAATTGTCTGATTAGCCATATCAATTTGCGATTGGTACGTATTTTCACGATCTTGCATGGTACGTACTGTCTCTTCTAGTTCGGCGCTGTATTGCTGCCAGGCCTGCATGGCCTCATCGTTAGTCAAGTTCGTGGTTTGTGGCACTGGCAGCTGGATTTCTTCCTGCGGAACTGCCGTGCCGCTGTCGGCCACTGCTTTCAAGCTCCCAAAACCCAATGCCAGCAAGGTAATGATTACCAAACCTACAAAAGTGCCTGCAGCTAAAAATCCTTTATAACGGTTCATGTTCAATCTCCAAATACATTATTATTTTGATACGTTAGTTGCCCCATCATAGGCCAATTAGTTCCCTCTTGGGTTAAAACAGACCTAAACAATGTTAAATCCAGCTTAAATCTGGCGGTGGGCATTGATTACGGCCGTTTACTGTGCCACAATCCAAGTTATGACTTCCGTATTAATCGTAGACGACGAAAAAATGATTACGGCACCCCTGGCGCGAGCCTTGACCCAGGCTGGTTATACGGTGCTGGTTGCCGCAAACGGTCATGATGGCCTGGCCATGGCCTACGGACAAAAACCAGATGTCGTGGTGCTGGATGTGCTCATGCCAGAAATGGATGGTTGGGAAGTGTGTCGCACCCTGCGCCAGGAGAGCACGGTTCCCATTTTGATGCTCACTGCCCTGGGGGATGAAGTGGATCGCGTCTTGGGGCTGGAACTGGGCGCCGATGATTATCTAACCAAGCCGTTCAGCACCCGCGAACTGATCGCCCGGCTGCGTGCACTCCTAAGGCGTATTGAGCTGGATCGGAGCCAGAAGTTGGCGGACGATGCCCTGGTCGTTGGTAATTTACGTGTAGAATTGAATACATACCGCGTTTTCAATGATGGGCAAGAACTCTCTTTGCGCCAGAAAGAGTTTGATATACTAGCGCTTTTGCTCAGCCGTCCTGGAGAGGTGATCACCCGCGCTGAATTTTTCGACCGAGTCTGGGGTACCGACTGGCTGGGAGACACGCGTACGCTGGATGTTCACATTCGCTGGCTGCGAGAAAAAATCGAAGTCGATCCAAGCCAGCCACGACATATTCAAACCGTGCGTGGCGTTGGCTATCGCTTTATGAAAGAGCGCTCATGAAAATCCAGCTTTCTTCGCTGCGTAGCCGCCTGTTGCTGGCTTATGCCGGGCTCATACTGGTGGGATTCACCATTCTGGTTCTGCTGGCTGGCAGCCAAATCTCTTCGGGGACGGTGCAGGATTTCGGCAGCGGACTGGCGAATCAAGCGCAGTTGGTGGCCCGGGCGCTCAAAGAACCAGTTGAGCATTTACTGGAAGGGGAGTCTAACCAGTCAGCTGTGCAAGAAGTGTTGCTAACTTACGCCAGCCAAACAAATGTGGAAGTCGTGCTGGTGGATGGCAACGGCCGTTTCCTGGCCAGCAGCACCGGTAGCGGCAGCGATACGGCTGTACCGGAAGTTGCAACGGCACTCGGTGGCAAAATCGGCACAAACATACGGGGCACCGTGGTCTATGCCGCCGCCCCCATTCTAGAAGACGGCCGAGTCATCGCGGCAGTACAATTGGCAGCACCACTTTCCGCCGCCCAAAGCCTGATTTGGCAGCGCTGGCTAGTATTGGCTGGTGCGGTGTTGGCTGTAACGGCCGTTGCCGGCATTGCCGCCTTCTGGTTGGCTACTACCCTGACCCGTCCGCTAGGCCAACTGCGCCTGGCCTCTTTGCAAATTGCGCAGGGTGATTTTTCCCAGCACGTGTCAGAAGATCGCCTGGATGAATTTGGGGAAGTGGCACGCGCCTTCAACCAGATGAGTGCCCAGGTCGAAGCTATGATTGAGGAGCAGCGTGCCTTTGCCAGCAATGCCTCTCACGAGCTGCGCACGCCGCTTACCGCCATTCGTTTGCGCAGCGAGGCCCTGCGTAACGACACCGTAGACGAAAAGCTAGCCCATCAATACATCATCGAAATTGACGATGAAGCACAACGTCTGGGCAACCTGGTGCAAGGCCTGATGTTGTTATCGCATCTGGATGCCAGGCGATTGCAAGCCGGGCAAGAAAGAATAGACTGTATTCGCCTGGCGCGTCAGCTGATGGCCGAGGTACAGGAGGAAGCAGAAAGCCACCATATCACCCTCACGCTGGATGCATTGGAGCCTGTGCCCTTTATCATTGCCGGGCAGATCCATGTGTCCATCGTGTTCCGCAACCTGCTTAGTAACGCCTTGAAATATTCACCTGACGGCGGGCAAATCGTCTGGCAAATTAAGCCGGAGAATAACGCTATTCTGCATAGCATTCGCGATAGTGGTCAGGGAATCGCCTCAGAAGATTTACCTCGCCTTTTTGAGCGTTTTTACCGGGCCGATAAATCCCGCTCGCGGGCAGTGCCTGGAGTAGGGCTAGGCTTGTCTCTAGTCAAGTTGATTGTTGAATTTTATGGGGGAACGGTTTGGTTAGAGAGCGCTGGCGTTCAGCAAGGCACGGCCGCTTATGTGCGCTGGCCCGTAAATAACTCTATTGGGGAATAAGACAGCCGCTTTCGTTTACTTCATCCCAACGACAAAGCTTACTAAGCTATTATCTTGATCCTGACTGCGGCATTCGTCTTACGCATGATGAATCGCTCTAACTTTGCGGCGCACGTGTTTGGTGTGCTCATCGGTGGGCACGACGCTTATGGAACCATCAATCTCCAATACAGCCATTTCGACCTTGCTTATCTCGGCAATGCCGTGCTCCCGAAAGGCGGCCTGCAGGGTATCCAGGTCCAACCCTTCGCGACGCAGGTGCTCTTCGATGACAGCGCCATGTAGAACCAGGAGTGTGGGGGAGCCTTCGATCGCCCGGCGCAGCCGTGGCCAGCGCAGCCGTAATCGGGCCACCAGGGCATTCAGCATCAGCAGCACCAGCGCCGCCAGTAGCCCGCCAACCAGCGACGTGTCTGGGCCGACCATGGCGTTTTGCACGGCATTGGCAATAAGCAACAGCAGCACCAGATCAAAGATAGTCATTTGCCCCATCTCTCGTTTACCGGCCAGCCGCATGCCCACCAGGACAACGAGGTAGACGACGGCCGTTCGCAGGGCAATATCCCAGGCAGGGATCGTTAATGATAACATGGTCGTTTACTCCAATGTCAGTGACTCAATTATGTTCGCTTCAAAGAATAGCGATTCCGTTGCGACGCTGTCAGGTGTTCATAGCCAATCTTTTTTTCGAAAGTACGCCAACATAAACACGCTGATGGTGATTAAGACCAGCCAGAGAAGCGGATAAGCCCAGCGCCATTGCAGTTCAGGCATATATCGGAAATTCATCCCATAAAGGCTGGTGATAAAAGTGAGGGGGATGAAAATGGTGGCAATGACGGTCAACACTTTCATCACCTCGTTCATCTTGTTACTGATGCTGGATAGGTAAACATCCAGCAAGCCGGAGACAACGTCGCGATACGTTTCAATCGTGTCAATGACCTGGATGGTATGTTCATATACATCGCGCAAAAAGATGAGCGTGGCTTCCTGGATCAGGTTAGATTCGTCGCGCTGCAGACCGCCAATCACTTCGCGCAAAGGCCAAACAGAACGACGCAAATAAAGCATCTCCCGTTTCAGGTCATGTATCTTTTGCAGCGTGGTGGTATTCGGGTCGGAAACCAGTTCATCCTCTACCACTTCGATTTGTTCGCCCAGATTTTCCAGGATGAGGAAGTAGTGATCTACCACCATGTCCAGTAGCGAATAGGCCAGGTAATCCGACCCAAACTGGCGAATGCGTCCTTTGCCCGAGCGAATGCGTTGGCGCAACGGGTCGAATATGTCTTCCTCCTGTTCCTGGAAAGTGATGACGAAACGGTTACCCAGCACGATGCTGATCTGCTCCGTTTCGATTTCGTTGTCATCCTCGCGCCAATGAATTAGCTTGAGGATCATGTACAGATAATTGTCGTACTGCTCGATTTTCGGCCGCTGCTCCGTATTCAAGATGTCTTCCAGCAAGAGTGGATGGATGTCGAATATCTGCCCGATGGCTTCGATGGTCTCTATCTGATGTAGACCAGCAATGTTGATCCAAGTGATGGGTTCAGTTTCTTTGGCTTTGGCCAGCCGAGCAATATCAGTTGTTTCCCGTTCCTCATAGTAGCCGACAGCATCGTAATCGATGACCGTGATCTTAATCATTTCCATCTTTCGTTGGCCGATATGCATGGGTGTGCCGGGGGCCAACCCGGTTTTCTCCGTCCGGCGACGATACAATCTTTTAGGTATAAATGACATGGAAACCTCGCTTATGTATCCGATACTTAGGGCTCGCCGCTAAGATGCTCATCAAATGTGGGCGTTTCCACAATATGAATGGTTGTAGAGGCGATAGACATCTGGCCATTTGTCTGATCAATCTCATCCAGGATGCGGCTAAATAGCTGTGACTTCAGGCTACGGCGGCTGGTGTACTTCATCATATAATGGATCATATACGCCAGCCAATTATCATTGGCAACTAGCATCACCGTAGGTGCAGTTTCAGCGGCGACGATCATGTAACTTTCCAGCATATGCTGCCACA
>JAHEJP010000184.1 GCA_024638855.1 Chloroflexota bacterium | reverse complement strand
AGTGGATCATCGTATCTTTCTTTTAGGCGAAGGGCATTGAAAGTCGACTCGGTCAACGAACAAAACGGCATAGGTGTGACACAAGTTGCACCCTCGGTAGCGCACCAGCCACGCAATTGGCTGGCTAGGCCGTATGGCAGCCAGGCTTGATTGTCAATCGGAGCAATGACCGCCTGAGCTCCATTAAGCTTAATGATTTCCGGCACCATTTCAGCCACACCGGGTAACTCGGCCAGAGAGAGAATCAAATCGGCCGGCGCCATTTCGGCCGGCAGATATTCTTCTGGGTAATCCAAGACAATCGGTAAATGCTGAGGGGTCTGCCAGACCTGGATCGTCCACGCGGCCGGAGCATATTGTTGTAAGTTTTCGACGTGACGCTGGCCGTAGTCGCCAGTAATGAGGACAAGGACGCGCATGGTCACTTTCCTTTCAATGGGTTCGTTACTTTCTGATTGTAGCCGATTATCTAGAAGCCGGCAGGTGTGGAAACATGGTATCCATAAGAGACCGCCGTAGCCTGATCTCATGAGAGTCGTAAGCAAATTTCCAAAAAAACACGAGTTGCGAGTGTCGAATTAGGCAGTTTACGGTAGACTGGGATCAAGTAACGGTGTATCGATTTGAAGGGAGACAAAAGCAGATTATGAACACAAACGATGACTATTACCTGGGCAGGGAATTTGATAGCCAATCTGGTAAGACATCCAACCGACCATTGCTTTATGACCCGAATGACCTGACAACGCACGCGGTAGTAGTTGGCATGACCGGATCAGGCAAAACAGGACTCTGTCTAGATCTTTTGGAAGAAGCAGCACTCAAGCAATTGCCAGCGCTCATGCTGGATCCAAAAGGTGACATCACCAACGCTTTGCTACATTTCCCCAACCTGGCACCAAACGATTTTCTTCCTTGGTTGAATGCTGATCAGGCCAGACGTGATGGGAAAACAATTGAACAAGCCGCAGCCGATACGGCAACCATGTGGCGCAATGGTTTGCATAGCTGGGACATTGGTCCAGATAGAATCCGGAAATTAGATGAATCGGTTCAGTACTCAATTTACACGCCTGGATCCGAGGCCGGTATACCAGTTAGTATCCTGGCTTCGCTAAAGGCACCAAATATTTCCTGGCAAGAGAATCGAGAATTGTTGAGGGAGAAGATCTCAGGAACAATAACCGCCATTTTGGGGCTGACTGGGATGCAAGATATCGATCCAGTCCGTTCTCGAGAACATATACTTTTGGCCAATATCTTTGAACAATCCTGGAGTCAAGGCAAAGACCTGGACCTTGGTGAATTGATAATGCAGACACAGTCTCCTCCATTTGAAAAATTAGGTATTTTTGACGTAAATACATTCTTCCCTGAAAAAGACCGCTTTGAACTGGCAATGACGCTTAATAATATCCTGGCTTCACCAGCTTTCCAGTCATGGATCGAAGGGCAACCCCTAGATATCCATAGTCTACTCTACACGCAAGACGGACGGCCTCGACATAGTGTTTTCTACATTGCCCACCTAAACGATCAAGAGCGAATGTTCTTCGTCTCGCTCCTTTTTTCAGCAGTGGAAACTTGGATGCGAACCCAGAGCGGCTCAAACTCACTACGGGCGCTAATTTATTTTGATGAGATTTTTGGCTACCTGCCTCCGGTAGGTAATCCCCCCTCAAAAGAGACAATGCTCCGAATGCTGAAACAGGCGCGTGCTTTTGGCGTTGGGCTAGTATTAGCTACTCAGAATCCAGTTGATATCGACTACAAAGCATTATCAAACGCTGGCACTTGGTTTATTGGAAAGTTGCAGACAGACCAGGACAAACAACGGTTGCTCGATGGTCTTGTTGGTGCAGTTGGTGGACTCGACAGGAGTCAATATGACACACTTATTTCAAGTTTAGGTAAGCGAGTTTTTCTGCTACACAATGTCCATGAGAAGCAACCAATACTCTTTCAGACGCGGTGGGCGATGAATTATCTTGCCGGACCACTAACGCGGGCTCAGATACCGGCCTTGAACGTTATGGCAAATGCCGAAATAACAACCCCGGTTACTTCTAAACCAGCGCATCCTGTCTCGGTACCAACAGAACCGTTGATTGAACCAACGGCACCTCAATTAGGTGAAGTTAGAGAGAAGCCTCCCATAGAAATAGGCTTAAAGACCCGGCCGACAGTGCCACGCCAGATAATGGAATACTTTTTGCCCAACAATCTGAGCCTTACCCAATCGGCAAAAGCGAGCGAAAGAACTCTGCCAAGTACGGCTCGATCACTAGGTCTATTATATCGCCCCGTTTTACTAGCTCAGGTAGATGTTCGTTTTCTCAATCGCAAATACGATCTGAATTCTTTGAAACAGTGCTCAATACTAGTTCACGAACCAGACCGCCGCGGCATGGTTCACTGGGATGACTATCAGACTAAACCAATCAAACCATCAGAGCTAGATCATCAGCCTGCTCCCGGGGCATATTTCGAGGCACTAGTAGAACCATTTTCGGATAGCAGTATGATTAGGTCAATGGAGCGGGATTTTCAGGATTGGGCTTATCGGACTATTACGGTGACCGTCAAAGCTAACGAGAAGTTAGCAGTTTTCGCCGGTCCTGAGACAGCACAAGATGAATTCCTGAAAATGTGTAAGGATGCTGCAGACGAGCAGTGCAAACAAGAATCGCAAAAGGTTGATGCCGCATACGATAAGAAGATCGATCGAGCGCTGGACAAGCTAAAAAGAGAGGAGAGGGAGTTAGAAGAAGACGAAGCCGAGCACGCTCAGCGAAAGCGCGAAGAGGGATTATCCCACGCTGAGACGGTACTCAGTCTGTTTAGCCGGCGAAGAAGAAGCTTATCAAGTTCATTGACAAAACGCCGTCTAACAGACAAGGCAAGAGCCGACGTCGAGGAATCGATCGAGGCCATCGAGGAGTTGGAGGCTGAGATCGAAGAATTGAAGAACGAAGAAGAAAAAGCGTTAGAAGAGATTGCAAAAGAATGGGAAGTGGTGGCAGAGGATATAACTGAGATACCAATCAGCCCTTATAAGAAGGACGTGAATGTAGCCATGTTTGGCGTGGCATGGTTCCCATATCACATTATTGAGGATCAGGTTCAAACAATTGAGCTACCTGGATTTGAGGTGAAACTAATTGGTTGAATCTATGAATAAACCCTGCAAGTTACTTGTCAAGGACGAATATAATGAGCAGGCGTTTTTCCTAACAGATATATTATTGCCCAGCGACGGGCGTTGCTGTGGTTGCTAAGGTGGGTGAAGGTGTGTAGGTCGGAGAAGGTGTTACCGTAGGAGCCCAACGGAAGTCAGCCTGGACAACCATATAATTCGTTTGCCCGGGCTTAATACGAATATCGCGTCGGAAGATTTCGCCAGCCGTCGTAAGAACTACGCGGTAATCACCAGCTGGCAAATCGCCAAAGACGAAGTTTTCCTGCCAGATATCATCACCCTTTACGCCTTCTGGTGCATATGTCCGCTGGCGGCGAATGGTGGCATCAACTGGAGAATCCAGCCGTAGTGGATAAACTGTGATCATGGCTCCATGGATATCACGGCCGCGGCTATCAATGAAACGACCAGCTAATGTGCCCCAACCTTCATATGGAGCTAGCCAGAGAGCGGGATTGCGCGTGCTGCTGTAATTATTCTCGCCTACCCGGACCTCAAGATGCAGATGGGGGCCACTAACATGGCCTGTAGCCCCTACCCCGGCTAAGAGCTGTCCTTGCTCGACATGGTCGCCAACCTCTACAAAAAGCTCCAGCGTGTGGGCATAGAGCGTGAAGACATCCTGACCCAGCCATTGCCAATCATGATGGATGATGACAGTGTTGCCATAATAATTTATGCCATCACGGTTACTCACCAGCGGGCCGGCCCAGATAACCGAGCCGCTGCTGGCGGCAAATACGGCCGTTCCCGGTTCGTTAGGAAAATCCATTCCGTGATGAACCCGATAAGGTAAGGCCTCGGGCCTGGTTGGACGGTTGCCATAAGGGTACCATTCAAGTTCATAATTGCGGCGATCGGAAGGAAGGGGCCTTACTAGCCAATAATGATCGTCTGGATGCAAAGCATGAGGTACGGCAACCGGCGGCGGTCGCCAGTCAACGGGCGACACCGGCCCCATTTCGGGTGGACGTATCATAACGGCTTCATTCGGCCGGATGCCGCTTCCTGGCGGCAACGGTGGCAAGGTCGGCAGTGACAAGAGATTTTTTGGCTCGGTGGAGTTCTTCTCTTGCCGTTCATCCATTATGACGGGTATAGTGGGCGCCGGGGTATTCTGGACTGGGGGAGACTGGTTCCCATCTGCGGTTACATGTGAAGTAAAACTCAGAGGTGTAGAAGCCAATAGCTCGCCTGGAAAATCCGGCTGCCGAGGTTCACCGGCGCAACTAATCATGAAAATACAGGATACAACAAACAAAGTCAGCGGAGGGAATGGGCGAGTAACAATAGCCAGGATAACAGGCCATGATCGCTGAAATCTACGGTATCCCATCATTTCTTTGGCTTCAATAGGCGAGTCTATTCGCTAACGGCTGTCATAAGCCTGGCGGAGCTCGTCATCCGTATAAAGCTCGAGAATGGCTTCCTGCCAGGACAAGTCTTGCCTGTTTTCAAAGTGCCAGTAGCGTATGCCTTGGAAGAAGGTGCGCCAATTGTCAGCCGCCGGAACTCGGGTCCATCCGTAGTCGGCCGCCAACCGGGTGAAGTCGAGATAATATCCACTTGGGATGGCGTCTTTCCATTTGCCTCCCTGATCATAATACTGGGGATCGGAATCGTATCGAGCCGAGAACTCCCAAGGGAGTTGCTTCAGCGGCTCTCCCTGGCTGCCATCCTGGTTTGCGGTCCGCAAATAAACTCGCCAATAGGTCTGGGTGCCGCGATCCTCACGGACGATCTCAGCCTGTGGCTCGATTGAAATTGGGTAACGGTAATAGAAGTCAAATGCGCGAGCAGCTTTATTCCAGCTGCGGTCATTTTCACCGGGGAATGGTCGGCTGTCTAAGAAGGCGAACATGTTGTCCACTTGGGCCAGAAAATCCCAGCCCGCCTCTTCCACGACTCGCTGGCGTAAGGCAAGGAAAGAATCGTCTACCTGGTCACTCAAATAGGGAGCCGGAGCATCAACAGAAACTTCGCGCAACAAGAAGGCAGGCTCGTTCTCACGCGGTGGAGCGGATCGTTCGACAAAGAGAAGGTCTTGTTGTTCGTCAACTCGGTTAAACCGTTCCTCCAGACCTTGAGGCAAGATCAGGCCGGTCCATGTCAAACCATCCAAATCGCCATCGGCGGCAAATACTTGTGGGGCAACGTTCCAGGCATCAATGCTGCTGGCGACCACATAGCTCTGCTGATCGCTATTATAAGCGTATATCAGGCTGCTGCCGTCAGGTGACCAACTGGGATGGCGGCCTTGTCCAATCGTGATGGCCGGGCCAGCCGGCAGTTGTTCTTCTAACGGCAAGGTGTATACCAGCTCAAGGCCATCGGCGTCGTCAAAGTAAGCCAAAGCTCGACCGGCCGGTTCCCAGGTAGGATGATCCTCAGACCGACTGAGAGTATTAGTTACATTGACGGCAAATTCATCAAAAGCCGAATCTAAGGCCATGATGAAAATATCTTTATTACCACTGCGCAAACTGACGAAGGCGATGTGCCGGCCATCAGGGCTCCAGCTTGGAGAAAAGTCCAGAGCTTGATTTTCGGTCAATCGAATGGGTTTGTTGCTGCCGTCGGCCGGTGAAATGTAAAGATCGAGGTTACCCTCCCGGTAAGATTCATACACCAGCCACTGGCCGTCTGGTGACCAACTGGGAGCGCCATCATACGCCTCTTGCATCGTCAACCTGGAAAGCAGCCCGCTCTCAATATCCAGCAGGTAGATTTCCCAGTTGCCATCCCGATCAGAAGCGAAGGCCAGATGCCGGCCATCAGGGCTCCAAGCCGGGTCACGGTCATCAGCCGGGTGGTTCGTGAGACGAATGGGCTTATCATGGCCGATGGATAAGGCATAAATATCACTATTGCCATTTTGGCGCATGGTAAAGGCTACGCTCCCACCTCTAGCCAGCGGATCAGGTGTGGGCCATGCCTGCAATTCCACAGCCGGCATTGGCGGCACTGTCGGAGTAGCAGTAGGAAGTGGTGTGGGAGTAGCCGTCGGGGTCAATGTCATTTTTGGAAGTATTGCAGCTAGGGCCGGGTTGGTTTCCGGGTTGCCTGGTTGCAGTCCTTTGACATTTTCAGGACGACTACCTTGAGTGGTCAAAAAGCTCAATAACAGGATCAAGCTTGTACTAACGATTGCCGTAGTGAAGCGATTCACTCGCGGCCTGGGAACGCCTTGATCAAGTCCCGTGGCCGATAAGGCAGGACTTGCAACTTCGGTCAATTGCTGGCCTACACCTTGTATCCACATCCCAAAGGCAGATATGGAATGGCCAGATCTTCTTCCAAGAGCAAGCACAAGGGTAGGCAGCATCCGGGCCGCTGGCTGAACGAGATCGACGATAAGCCATTCGAGAAAAGTGCGCAGGCTAAGCCAAGCGAAATCTACCGGTCGCTGGAACACCTTACGATATAGCCATCGAAATGGACTGGAGATAATAATCAAGGGCTGCCAAATGAAGCGATTTAGTAATTGGCGCAATACCAGACCACAACGACCAATAAAAGCCCAGACTTCCTGAGCGACGCGCTTAACGGCATCAAAGATAGGTTGCATAATCAACAGGAGGGGCCGCCACAAGATAAACGCCAGGATGTGGCGAAAAGCGATGCCGCAGCGTCCAAGAAAAGCCCAGCTTACTCTGGCAATTCGCTCGATTAGCCGGCGCAATAATAAGCCAGCCAAACCTAGCAAGCGCCAAAGGCCAACCAAAAAGCGCTTTGGCCAACTTCTAATATTTTGAATCCCCGAGAGAAACAAGGCTTCCGGCCGGCGTCCGGCCTGTCCCAGTCTTTCGCCCATATTGATGTCAGTGTAACATGTGAAGGGTCAGTGTCAAATAACCCCATGGTCATATTCGGGGCACACTTTTATCGGTAAACCGGATTGTTCACGAACTAAGTTTTCGCTGGTACAATACATGATCGAAGCAATTAAAGTTATGCCTTGTAAGCATACGATATCTTTCAATCTTAAGATTAGGAACATAACCAATTTATTGGATTTCGAACAGCCTTAGATCCGGATCAAAACGATCAATGTTCTAATGGTCGCGGCGATTAGTCAAAACCGTGACAGCACGCGTTAGAATACATGACAGACATCGAGAGAAATTATGAACCAGGAAATCGATTTTGAATCAATCATACTAACAAACAACCCGGATGAAAGTCGAATTGAGGCAAACGTTGGTGAACATCTAGCTATCATTAATTATTCAAGGAATGACGAGCAGATCGCTTTCATTCACACCGCCGTACCCCAAGAGATATCAGGACAGGGCGTTGCCAGTAATATGGCCAAATTTTCTTTGGATTTTGCTCGGGCTGAAGGGCTAAGGGTCATTCCTATATGCCCATTCGTCTCCGGCTATATCAAGCGCCATCCCGAATACCAGGACCTGGTCAGCCGTTAATGGAATTGGTCCGGCTATTTTGGTACAATTGGAACCCGTTTGGATAGCGACTTCCGTACGAATTTGTGATTCGAGGAGCTTCCCGTTAATAAATAATGAACGCAGCTGTAACCTTCGATCCGGCCGGGCAGGAGAACGGTTTAAACAGGCCAAGCAATTCAACTTATACCCTGGTCATGGACAATCATCAGTAAGTCAATTTAAGTGGATTTGGCATTTTATAAACAACTCGAGTCATCTTCTGAATGCAGCTCGGAGTAGGAATTGCTCGCAGGATCGCAGCCTGCTTGATTAATGCACCAATAGCTTGATGGGACATCCTGCGAGCAAAGTGATTTGGGAGTCGGAAAGTGATAACGATGATACCTGAACAAAAAACCAAGATCGTTGGCACCATTGGACCGGTCTCGGAATCTCAAGAGATAATTGAAGAGTTAATCGTCAATGGCTTAAGTGTAGCCCGGTTGAATTTTGCCCATGGCGACGAAACGAGCCATGCTCGAACAATACGCAATATTCGAGCGGCAGCCAGCGCGACTGGCAAGCGGGTGGCGATCCTGGCTGATTTGCCGGGCCCAAAAATTCGTATTGGGCAGCTGGCAGAGGAACCCATATTTTTAGCTCGAGGTGCGCCCTTTTCCTTACATTGCCAGGAAATCGAGGGTGATGCCAGCCATGTTTCGGTTTCCTTTGATCGGCTGATGGAGGTCGTTAAGCCCGGCGATCAGATTTACCTCAACGATGGCTTTATACGCCTGAGCGTTCAGGAAGTACTGGGTAGTGAGGTTCGTTGCCTGGTAGAAGTGGGCGGCGAACTGCGTTCAAACAAGGGCATGAATTTGCCTGGGCTGGATTTAGGAATCAGCGCTTTTACCGATGAAGATCATCAGTGGCTGAGATTTGCAGCTGAACAGAGAATAGATGCAATTGGCCAATCCTTCGTTCAAGACGAGGTAGATGTTCAGGCAGTGAGAGAAGCAGCGGCCGAGCTTGGTTATGAACCTTTCATCATCGCCAAGATTGAGCGGCTTGAGGCTGTGGCAAGCCTGCAATCGATCCTGGATGCCGCCGACGGCATCATGGTGGCCAGGGGAGATTTGGGAGTCGAGATACCGATTGAGGAGATAGCCATTACTCAAAAGATGATCATTCGCCAGGCCAATTTAGCTGGTAAACCTGTGATTACAGCCACGCATATGCTGGAGTCGATGACGACCCACAGTCGTCCAACACGTGCCGAGGCCACAGACGTAGCCAATGCGATTCTAGATGGCACAGATTGCCTCATGTTGTCAGGTGAGACGGCCAGCGGCGACTTTCCGGTGGAATCTGTTTCGACGATGTGCCAAATCGCAGTGGTGACAGAACCGTCTTGCTGCCGAGTGGATGCGACAGGGGCCCTCGAAGCTGCCAAGAATTTTCAGCAAACTAGCGTAGAAAGGCGTGTTTCTTTGAGTATTTATCTGAGTGCGGAAGCCATCGACCCGGTGATAATCGTGACGCCAACTCTAAACGGCAGTACGCCGCGGCTTATAACTAGGTTCAGATTACCGATGTGGATTGTCGCCTATTGCGCCAACGAGGCGGCTTGCCAGTCTTTGAATTTCTCATACGGCGTTTACCCGATCTTAATGGCCACTGAACCTGATAACTGGGGCCAATATGCGCGGCGCTGGCTGCGAGAGAGGGGTTTCATGGAAGGTTTAGCCTTATTGACAAGCGGAATCGGCCGGCAGAATGAAGATTTGACCAACCAGATAGAAATCATTGACCTGGCTTCATAATATCCTCGCTTTGCGCTAAAAAATCGATTCAAAGATAGTATAAATTGCACAGGATGATTATGACTGATTTTGCAAAACAGGAGCGGAGCTACCTTGATTATCAAATGAAAAAGGTATCTCGTTCATTCGCCCTCGTCGTCTCTTACCTCGAGGAGCCACTGAAAGCACAATTGGCTACGGCTTACTTAATTTGTCGCGTGGTCGATAATATCGAGGATTGTACCGAACCTCATAGCTGGCAAGAGCGTCGATTTGACGAATTCAAGAGATTGCTAGAAGCACCAGAAAAAGCTTCCGAGATTTTGGAGATTTGGGGCAGTGAATCTTGGCCCGGTTTGACAGAGGACGAACGAAAGTTGATGGGACCGGATGATGGGAAAATGTTGTGGCATATTTTTAGCCAGATGCCGGAACAGATCCAACGCCCCGTACAGTTTTGGACTATGGACATGGCTGACGGCATGAACCTTATTGAAAATCCTCAGACTTTGCCATTGTTGGTGAACCGTAATGGCGTGCAGGTGCTTACGACAAAATCAGATTATGACCAGTATTGTTATTTCGTGGCTGGAACAGTTGGCCACCTGGCGACAGAATTGGCAGTTGCTTATTATGGATTTGCGGATGAAACAGCCGATATTTTGGCAGCGACTTGCGAAGCATGCGGCCG
>JAHEJP010000183.1 GCA_024638855.1 Chloroflexota bacterium | reverse complement strand
GGTTCGCCGCCCCCCGGCAGGTTGAAAGCCGCAGGGTCTGGCGTACTTGCTTCTGGGCCGGGTCCGCGAAGAATTCCTGGATTTCCGGCACATGCTGATAATGTGGTTACAATTAGCGCCAGGGCAAACAGCCATTTCTTCACCATATTTGAGAAGTTTATTCTATTTAGCGATAAGTGGGCAAGATCATGGGAGTGAAATCGGCTGGAAAGTCGTCCAATTCAAGCGTTCCTGGGCTCGCTATCTGCCGGAAAAATTGTTAAAGACGATGCTTCGATATCATGACAGACTCTATGGGACCGTTGTTATTAAAGAACCGGTTATTCCGGCATTAATCGAAACGGCCGCCGTTCAACGTCTCCGGGGTGTTTTACAGCACGGCATTACCGGACTTATTGGCATAACAAAGCCAACAACCCGCTTCGAGCATTCACTGGGAACCATGATACTGGTTAAACGAATGGGTGCGAGCCTGGAAGAGCAAATCGCCGCCTTGTTGCATGATGTTAGCCATACCGTATTCAGCCATGTCGTTGACTACGTCTATCACAATCACAATAATCAGAGCTTCCACGATGAACACAAGGTTAGATATATTGCAAAGACTGACCTGCCAGAGGTCCTGGCCCGATTCGGTTTTGACTGGCATGATATTCTTGATGAGACTCGATTTACAATGTTAGAACAACCTGCCCCTGCCTTATGCGGCGATCGAGTAGATTACTTTTTGCGCGACAGCCTTGATTTGGGATTGGCTACAAAAAAAGAAGTCGACTGGATGTTGTCTCACCTACGAGTCTATCAAGATCGGTTCGTCGTCGATGATCTGGATGTCGCTTGCTGGCTTGGCGACACGTATATCGAAGCTGATAAAGCTAGTTGGGCGAATTTCCGTGAAGTGGGCATCTACGAATTGACTGCCCGGGTCATTCGATGGGCGCTAAGACAAGGTGTGCTGGACGAAACGGATCTTTGGGGTCAAGACCGGGTAGTGTGGCAAAAACTTCAAGCGGCCGACGATCCTGATCTTCGTATTATGTTGGCCACCATAACGCCAGATACCCAGTTCGTTTGGGACGAGCAGATGCCCGATTTCAGAGTCAGCACCAAGATCCGCACTATTGATCCCGACGTCATTTTGGCTGATAATTGCGCTCCCCTGTCGAATTACGATCCTGCTTTCGCCCAGCGGCGTAGCAAATATTTAAATGATAAAACGGGAATGTGGCCAATGAAGGTGTTATCAGGTTAAGAATTTTAAATAAATTCGCAATATTTATTAAGGTATGAAGGCATTTTGCACAAATAATTGAAAGAATAACTACGATAACTTATAATTCGTTCATATTCTTAACTCGGTAATTTCTCATGTATAAAGACTTGGACGAAAAGGATCGATTACTCCTCAAGCATCTACAGGGTGATGCGCGGCTAACGAATACGGAATTAGCCAGGCGAGTTGATTTGTCACCACCCGGCCTTCAACGCCGGCTCCGAAAGCTCGAGCAATCTGGAGTCATTAAGCAGTATGTTACCCTGGTCAGCCGGGAAGCTTTGGGCTTTGATATGCTCTGTTATGTGCAAGCGACACTGCTACGTCACGAGCCGGCTTCGATACGTCTTTTCAAGGAAGCCATAAAGAGTATGCCGGAGGTATTAGAATGCCATCATATCACCGGTGAGTTTGACTACTTATTAAAAATTATCGTTCGCAATCGAAAACATTTGCAAGAGTTCCTGGTTGAAAAGTTGACCCCCGTACCCGGGATAGACAAGATCAGGACAAGCCTTGTGCTTAGCGAGATCAAGTCGACGATCGGCGTTCCCCTGGATTTGCTGCCGCATGAGCGGCAAGATGATACTGAGTAAGGTCTGTTCCCTGGAGATGATTAATGCCGGCAATAGCACCGCCTTCAAATGGTGACACGATAAGACCAGATATTAGTCTGGCAAATTGGACGCATACAATGAAGCGTTCGGTCTTGCGCCAGATGTTGGCGGTGGTGTCTCAGCCGGGTATCCTCTCCTTTGCTGGCGGTTTGCCGGCTGCGGAGCTTTTCCCGACGGCTGAATATGCTGAAGCCCTTCAGAGAGTTTTGGCCGATGATAACCGATCGCTCCAATACGGCCCGCCATTTAGACCACTCAAGAGGCATATTGTTAATTTGATGAGGCAGCGGGGGGTGAGCTGTTCTGAGGAACAAATCTTCATAACCACTGGAGCACAGCAGGCCCTGAATGTCCTAGCGAACTTATTCCTTAACCATCGTGGATCCGTCATCATCGAAGAATTGGTTTATAGTGGAATCCAGCAAGCGATCGCTTCTAAGCAACCGCGCATACTTACCGTACCAACCGATCTAGATGCGGGGATAGATGTTGAAGCTGTCGAAGCCCATCTTTTGCGCGGTGAACGACCGGCATTTTTGTACGCAATATCTGAGGCCCATAATCCCTTGGGTGTAAGCCTCAGCTTGAGCCGCCAGCAACATCTAATCCGACTCGCCCAGCAATATGGTGTACCGATCGTGGAGGACGACCCTTATGGATTCTTGCGTTATGAAGTCGAAGCAGCACTACCTATGCGCGGTCTTGACTCGGACTGGATCTTTTACGTTGGCTCGTTCTCCAAGATCCTTGCCCCGGCGCTGCGATTGGGTTGGATGGTCGTGCCCGAAGCGTTGCTGCCGAAATTGACAGTGATCAAGGAAGCCTATGATCTTGAATCCTCAGCTTTGATTCAGCGTTCAGTATCGGCGTATTTAGATGCGGGATATTTGCCGGCCCATCTTCAGAGGTTACGTGAGGCTTACGGTGCCCGCCGTGATGCCATGTTGGCGGCAATAAAAAACTATTTCCCAACTGGCACCCGATGGACGCGGCCGTCCGGTGGCATGTTTATCTGGGTGGAGCTACCAGGGCAGGTGAATACGGCTGAGCTCCTGTGGACGGCCGTTGATGAATATCAAGTAGCCTTCATTCCTGGCATCGCTTTTTGTGCCAGCGCTGGAACGACGGAGACAGCGTCCAGCAGCAATGCAGACCACTGTATGAGATTGAATTTCTCTAATTGTACGCCAGAAATGATTGAAGAAGGCATTGGTCGCCTGGGTCAACTATTGCACAGAACGACTTAGGCAAAAAAGGTTCAAATAATAGCAAAGCAAATTGATTATTCAATCTGCATTGAGTCAAACAGGCTCAATAAAGAAAAACTTGGCTGGATTGGCAACAATTATTGACATAATGTAGAAAAGCCTGATTTTTCACATGCTAACCTTGGACCAGCAAAATATAGGGCGTTTGAAAGTATTACAGATTCCTGTCCCCGACCGTTTGCCGTGGCACACTTTTTAATAGCAAGGAGATTTGAATGGAAGATTTTTTGCCAATCAAGGAAATCGATCACGTCGAGTTTTACGTTGGTAATGCCAAACAGGCCGCCCAATATTATCGCACGGCTTTTGGCTTCACTATGACAGCCTACAGTGGGCTGGAGACAGCGGCTCGGGATAGAGCTTCCTATGTCCTGGAGCAGGGAAAGATCCGTCTCGTCTTTTCGACCGCTTTGGGACCGGATCATCCCATTTCGCGACATGTCCACCTCCATGGTGATGGCGTGGCTGTGATCGCTTTGGCGGTTCCCGATGCGGGCAGCGCATTTATGGAATCGACTAGTCGTGGGGCTACAGCGACCATACCCCCAACCACTGTTGAGGATAATGACGGAGCCTTTCATTTTTCTGCCATAAAGGCATATGGCGATACTATCCTTAAATTCGTCGATCGCAGCGCCTACCAGGGGCCCTTTGCTCCTGGATACGAAAAACGTTTGGTTGAAGGATCGACGACAAAGAATGGTAGCCATCCAGGATTCGGCCTGGCCCATATTGACCATATTGTGGGTAACGTCGAATTAGGTGCGATGAATCGTTGGGTGGCTTTTTTCGCCAACACTATGGGCTTTAGCCAACTGGCCCATTTCGACGATCAGGACATCTCCACCGAATATTCAGCCTTAATGTCCAAAGTCATGCAAGATGGCACCGGAAAGGTAAAGTTCCCTATCAATGAGCCGGCCGAAGGCAAGAGAAAATCCCAAATTCAGGAATACCTGGATTACTATCAGGGTCCTGGGGTCCAGCACCTGGCTCTATCGACAGGAGATATCATCGGAACTGTAACGAGATTGCGAGATAGTGGCGTCGAATTCTTATATGTCCCAGACACCTATTATGAGGAATTAGAATCCCGGGTGGGTAAGCTGAACGAGCCAGTAGAGATGCTGGCTGAATTGGGTATCTTGGTTGATCAGGATGAAGAGGGCTATTTACTGCAAATTTTCACGAAACCAGTCGAAGACCGGCCAACTTTATTTTACGAAATCATCGAACGCCATGGTTCGCGTGGTTTCGGCAAGGGCAATTTTAAAGCTCTTTTTGAATCGATAGAACGGGAACAAGCTTTACGAGGAAATCTTTAAAACAAATGAACTGGGCCGGTTTAATAAAAGGAGAGTTCCGTGACGTATTATTATAAGCTCGGCGAACTACCCAAGAAACGGCATACACAATATCGTCAACCGGATGGTTCTTTATACCACGAAGAGGTGATGGGTATTCATGGCTTCGCGGGCATTCAATCCATCCTGTACCATCTCCGGCCGCCTACCCAAATCCGACGGGCTGAAATCAAAATGAAGGTTGATATCCCTTATGAGGAGGTAGGCCCTTTACGACCTCGCCACCTCTGCTCTATGGAAATTCCCGAAAGAGGGGATGCTGTTGAAGGCCGGATACCTTTAATGGGAAATAGCGATGTTGTCCTATCGGTGGCTCGGCCGGTGAAAGCAATGGATTATTGGTACAAATTCGCCCATGGCGATGACGTCATCTTCATCCATGAAGGCACGGGCTTACTAGAAAGTCAATATGGTGGCTTGCGATATGGACCGGGTGATTATTTGGTGATACCCACAGGTGTTATTTGGCGACTCATTCCAGATGACGATGTGTCCCAACGCATGCTGGTGGTTGAAGCCTTTGGCCACGTTGTGCCGCCTAAGCGATACCTCAACCACTACGGCCAATTTCTTGAACATGCACCTTATTGTGAGCGAGATATCCGGCCGCCCGAAGATCTGGTCACGTTTGATGCAGTAGGTGAATATGAAGTCCGGGTAAAAGCTCGCCAGCAAATCACTCGCTTCATTTACGATCACCACCCGCTTGACGTGATAGGTTGGGATGGACATTTGTGGCCTTTCGCCTTCAATATCGCTGATTTTGAGCCAATAACCGGCCGTCTTCACCAACCTCCTCCGGTTCACCAGACCTTCGACGGACCAGGGTTTGTACTGTGCTCCTTTGTTCCGCGATTGTTTGATTACCATCCCTTAGCCATCCCAGCACCTTATAATCATTCCAATGTCGACTCGGATGAGGTGTTGTATTATGTAGAAGGCCAATTCATGTCTCGTAAGGGCATTAATCGGGCCTCGATCACCGTCCATCCAAATGGCATTCCGCATGGTCCTCACCCGGGCACCTATGAAGGTTCAATCGGGCAGAAAGCAACGGAAGAATTGGCAGTTATGGTCGATACGTTCCGGCCGCTTCGCCTGACCACCTTCGCTAGAAATATCGAAGATGAACATTATCCATATAGCTGGCTGCCGGAGAATCATGGTTAACTAAATGACTAATCCGAGATCAAAGCGTAATCGCCTGACATTCAACGGCATTATTGTGAACGATTGAATGAGTGGCGGTCATCATGGAGCAAATATGATAATCAATCCAGAGGAGTTGACGCATAAAGATCGGCACAAATTGATGATCGGTTCGGTAGTGCCGAGGCCCATCGCCTGGGTGAGCACGATGGACAGAGCAGGCAATCTGAATATCGCGCCTTATTCGTTCTTTACCGTGGGCGCGCGAGAACCGATGACCCTCATATTTTGTCCCCAGGTTCCTTCCGGTGAACCGCGTGACAAAAAAGATACGCTGGCCAATATTGAGCAAGTGCCGGAATTCGTGGTCAATATTACCGGTGAGGAGACGGCCGAAGCGATGAATATGACCGCGACCATCTTGCCACACGGCCGCTCCGAATTCGAATGGGCCGGTATCACGCCCGTTCCTAGTGACACCATCCGTGTACCAAGGGTGGCTGAAGCACCCATGGCTTATGAATGTTTCTTACAGCGGATCGTCACTATCAATGATGGCCCAGGTGGTGGCTATGCTGTTTTCGGAACGGTAAAACGCATACACATTCGCGATGATATATACCAGGATGGTTATGTAAAGTTAGAAATGCTAAAACCTATTGGCCGTTTGGCTGGAAACAGCTATACAAGAGTGACAGATCTTTTTGATATGGTACGGCCGTTACCCTCAGATCAATAGCTGATTTTAGTGGAAACTATTTCTAAATTTATTGGGTATAATGACATCCAAACAGACCAAAAGCCTACGCGGCAGCAAGAGGTGATAGCATGACAGAATTGTTCGACCATTTTGGGGCTAGGGCGACGTTATCCGGCGATAGCCTAGATTTCTATCGAATAAATAAGCTTCAGGAAGAAGGCATTGGCCAGATCGATCGGTTGCCCTTTTCGATCAAAGTATTATTAGAATCCGTTCTACGCACCTGTGATGGTTATCTGGTTAACCCGGAGGACGTCACCAACCTGGCGAATTGGCAGGCACAGAGCGCGACAAGAGGCGAATTACCCTTTAAACCAGGTCGAGTCATTCTCCAGGATTTCACCGGCGTGCCGGTGGTTGTGGATCTGGCGGCAATGCGGGCGGCAATGGCCAGCCTGGGTGGCGATCCGAAGCAGATAAATCCTCAGGTGCCGGTTGACCTGGTGATCGATCATTCGGTCCAGGTAGATACTTTCGGATCGGCCGCCGCTCTTTTTTTCAACGCTGAACGGGAATTCGAAAGGAATCGCGAACGATATGAGTTCTTAAAATGGGGCCAGGAAGCTTTCGAAAATTTTCGCGTCGTTCCACCGGCAACCGGCATCGTTCACCAGGTTAACCTGGAGTATTTAGCCAAGGTTGTTTTGACTCGTTCGGATTCCCAGGGCGAAGTGGCATTCCCCGATACTTTGGTCGGCACCGATTCCCACACCACGATGATCAATAGCCTGGGTGTTGTCGGCTGGGGTGTGGGCGGGATCGAAGCTGAGGCCGTTATGCTGGGCCAACCCATCTACATGCTCACCCCTGAAGTAGTTGGACTTAAATTGCTAGGCCAAATGCCCGAGGGTTCGACGGCGACGGATCTGGTCCTGGTCGTGACTCAGTTACTGAGGGAGAAAGGCGTCGTAGGCAAGTTTGTTGAATATTTCGGCCCTGGTCTCGGTTCAATGAGCCTGCCTGACCGGGCTACTCTGGCCAATATGTGCCCTGAATATGGCGCTACTGTCGGTTTTTTCCCTGTTGACGATGAAACCCTCAACTACCTTCGCCGCACTGGTAGACCAGAGGAACTTGTGAACCTTGTCGAGCGTTATACCAAAGAACAAGGCCTGTTCCGCACAGATGACATGGACGATCCAATTTACAGTGATGTGGTTGAATTGGACCTGGGCACGGTTGAACCCAGCCTTGCCGGGCCGAACCGGCCACAGGATCGAATCTTATTATCCAATATGAAGCCGGCCTTTCAGAAGGCGCTTCAAAAGCCTTATGAGGATAGAGGGTTCAACCTGGCAGAAGGCGATCTGGAAAATACAGCAACCGTGGCTGAAAATGGACATTCGGTTGAGATCGGTCATGGCGCGGTGGTGATCGCCGCTATAACAAGCTGCACCAATACCTCCAACCCTTCGGTGATGATAGGCGCCGGCTTGCTGGCTAAAAATGCTGTTGAGAAAGGCCTCAATGTAAAACCTTATGTCAAAACCAGTTTGGCTCCAGGCTCGAAAGTGGTGAGCGAATATCTAGAAGCCGCCGGATTGATGCCCTACCTGGAACAATTGGGGTTTAATGTGGTCGGTTACGGTTGTACGACTTGCATTGGCAATTCAGGGCCTTTGCCGGAGGCCGTATCTGCGGCCGTATCTGAAGGTGAGCTGGTGGTCGCTTCCGTTCTTAGCGGAAATCGTAACTTTGAGGGTCGCGTACACCCCCAGGTTCGGGCCAGTTACCTGGCTTCACCACCCTTGGTTGTCGCTTATGCTTTGGCTGGCTCCACCGATCTCGATTTGTCCACGGAACCATTGGGCGTTGGCAAAGATGGCCAGGCCGTTTATCTGCGAGACATCTGGCCAAGCAGCCGGGATGTTAAAGCGGTTGTCGCTCAATCGGTGACGGCCGAGATGTTTAAGGAACAGTACGGTGGAGTTTATACCGGAAATGAAACCTGGAATGAGATCCCCAGCAAGGGAAGTGAACTTTATGAGTGGGATCCAGAATCGACTTATATCCGCCAGCCGCCTCTTTTTAGCGGGATGTCACCTGAACCGCAGCCCATTAGCGATATTGAAAATGCTCGCGTCCTGGTGAAGGTGGGTGACTCTGTCACTACTGATCATATCTCACCGGCTGGCGCCATTTCTCGCAATAGTCCGGCCGGCAAATATCTTTTGGAGCAGGGCGTGGAACCGCGAGATTTCAACTCATATGGTTCACGCCGGGGCAACGACCAGATCGTCACCCGGGGCGGCTTTGCCAATGTACGCCTCCGCAACCAATTGGCACCAGGCACGGAAGGTGGCTGGACGAACTATTTGCCTGATGACGAGGTCATGACGATCTATGACGCTTCGCTATTGTACAAAGAAAGCGATACTCCATTATTAGTTTTTGCCGGACATGCTTACGGTACAGGCAGTTCTCGGGACCAGGCAGCTAAAGCCACTTTGTGGCTAGGTAATCGATTGGTGATCGTCGAAAGTTTCGAGCGTATCCATCGAAGCAACCTGGTGGGAATGGGCGTCTTACCCTTGCAGTTCAAGGATGGTGAAAATCCGGAATCATTAGGCCTGGATGGTACGGAAGTGTATTCAACCGTCGGCCTGAATGATGATTTGTTGCCGGGCCAGGAGATCACCATTAAAGCGGTCAAGGAAGACGGCCGCGAGATCTTTTTCCAGACTGTTTGCCGGATCGATACGCCGGTTGAGGTCGAGTATTATCGTAACGGTGGGATCTTACATACGGTTTTACGGAAATATCTGAAAAGTTGACATAAAATTAAAAGGCTCAACTTTTTTCTGAAGATGACAAACAGACAGTCCTTCAGAAGTCAACTAAGAAACGATGGACTGGCCTGGCGGCTGCCCCGTTTGTGGAAGCACCCTACTTTAAGGTTGGGTAAAAGTTCCCGGGTTCCTGTGCGACCCACGGTACCAAGAGTTCCCTGTGCGTCGCTTTCAGTGTTACGACTGCAATCACTCCTCTAGCCATCACCTGGAGGCGTAGGCCCAGCCGACCAGAACTTGCGACTATAGCTCTATCAAGGGCCGAGACAGCGGTATGGTCGCGGTGGATAGGGGCATGGGAGACCTCGTGGCCCTGGCTCGGATAGATGAAATGGACCGTTCGGGGTTGTTCGCTTGGCTTGTGGCATGGAAAGAGGGGCGAGAGTTTGAAGTCCTGATCGGTGATGATTTCAACGGTTACTCTTCAGCTCCTGAACGCCTGGACCTGGAATACCTGATTTGCCGCCTTCAATATCTTCGCTATGTCAGTTTGCTCAACAACCTTAAAAGAAGCTTGGCAATGGGTGGCATGATTCTGTGAACGAAGTGCGCCAGTTGCTGCGGACCTGCCGCCTGATGGTGGGCAGCAGATTTACAAACTTTATCGCCTGGTCAAGCCCCCACCACGCGTTTACAATCAACATGAGTCTCCTTCGGCCCGTCTGCAAAAATATTACTGCGGTTGAGCATCAACTGGCATTCTTATCGGCTTTTCCTCCAGCAGGGTGACGTCCCAGCCACCAACGAACGATCGGCCGTTGGCGTGTTCGCAGTCGAAGTGTATGCGGCTTCAAAACCCGGGTCGGTTTGGTCAAAGACTTCACAATCTGCAACGCGCACAACATCTGAGTGACAGGCCTCCATGGGACCGGTCTCTTTTCTC
>JAHEJP010000549.1 GCA_024638855.1 Chloroflexota bacterium | reverse complement strand
GTTGATCGCGGCCGGTTTGCGGATCGAATTTCTACACGAGTTCCCCTATGCCGCCCGGGCCAAATTTCCGTTTATGGAGCAAGGCGAGGATGGCTGGTGGCGGCTGCCTCCCCACCAGCACAGCACAATCCCCTTCTTGTTTTCGCTACAGGCGCGAAAACCGGATTGAATTGTAGGACAGATTGACAACCTGTCGGCCGGCCAACGTTACATTTTAGCGAACAGTTCTCCGGCCGCCTGGACCGTCATCGCCACATCCGAATCATTGTGGGCGATGCTCAAGAAACCGGCCTCGAATTGGCTGGGCGCGAAGTAGAAGCCCCGTTCCAACATGGCGTGGAAGAAACGGCCGTAGCGCTCCGTATCGGCGAATTCTTTGGCGCTGCCGTAATCGACGATTTTGGAAGCTTGTTCTCTCAAGAAGTAAAAGCCGAACATAGTGCCGGCATAATTGGCCTGGAGGGGCAGCCTGGCCGATATCGCGGCCGCTTTTATCCCCTCGACTAGATCGGCCGTCCGGGCGGCGATCCCGTCGAAAACGCCGGGCTCAAGCAAGCTTCGGATGGTGGCCAAGCCGGCGGTCATAGCCAGAGGATTGCCGCTCAAAGTGCCGGCCTGGTACATAGGCCCGGCCGGGGCTACGGTTTCCATGATAGCCTTCTTGCCGGCATATGCGCCCACCGGCAAACCGCCACCGATGACTTTACCCAGGCAAGTGATGTCAGGGTCCAGATCCCAGTAAGCCTGGGCGCCGCCAGGCGAAACCCGAAAACCGGTCATCACCTCGTCCAGGATGAACAGGGCGCCAAATTCACGGCAAAGATCGTGCAAGCCGGCTAAATAGCCATCTTTGGGCAGCACAAAACCCATATTGGCGGCGATGGGCTCGACGATAACGGCCGCGATTTGATCCGGGTAGGTTTCAAATAAACGACGAGCGGCTTCGATATCGTTGAAAGGCGCAGTCAGTGTATCGGCCGTCGTGGCGGCCGGCACGCCGGGTGAATCGGGTAAACCCAGGGTGGCGACGCCGCTGCCGGCCTGGACCAGCAGCATATCGGCGTGGCCGTGGTAGCAACCGGCGAATTTGATTATCTTACTCCGGCCTGTATAGGCCCGGGCCAGGCGCAAAGCGCTCATGGTGGCCTCGGTGCCGCTGTTGACGAAGCGGATCATCTCGATGGAAGGCACGGTATCGATGACCAGCCGGGCCAGCTCATTTTCCAGGGCCGTTGGTGCGCCATAACTGGTGCCTTGTTGGGCTGCGGCTGACAAGGCCGAAACCACGACCGGGTGAGCGTGGCCCAATATCAACGGTCCCCAAGAGAGCACGTAATCCAGGTAACGGTTGCCGTCGACGTCCCAGACGGCTGCCCCTTGGCCCCGGGCAATGAAACGGGGCGTGCCGCCAACGCTGCGAAAAGCGCGGACGGGGCTGTCTACACCGCCAGGAATCAATCCTTGGGCTTCGTCAAAGAGTTTTTCCGATTTTGTCGTTTCCATCTCAGACAACCTCACTTTCCAGAGATACCACTTCGTTATCTGTCTTTTGGGCCAACTCCGATACCAGCCGGGCGGCCGTTTGTTGGCCTTGATGCACGCAGTCGGGCAGGCCGATACCGCGATAAGGGCTGCCGGTGACATAGATCCCCTCCGGCAAACAGGCCTCAATAGCCTCCACCCGATCCAGATGGCCCACGTCATATTGGGGATTGGCCCGCCGCCAGCGGAAAATCCGGTAAAAGAGCGGCTGGGCATCGATACCGAGCAAGGCTTCTAATTCGCTCAAGACGATGGACACCAGGATATCGTCCTCGATATCCATCATCTGGGGGCTGCGCGAGCCGCCGAAGAAGACTCGCAGCAAGACGTGATCATCCGGCGCTCGCCGGTCAAATTTGGTCGAGGTGATGGTGACGGCGTTGATCAGGCGCTTTTCGCTGCGGGGGATCACCAGGCCAAAGCCCTCCAAAAGATCAACATCCTGGCGGCGAAAGGCCAGGGAGACTGTGCCCGTGCTCACGTAGCGGATGCCGTCCAGCCCATTGGCCGACTGGGGAGCCACCTCGCGCAACAACCCGGCGGCCGTGAACGATGGAATGGCGAAAATGACCGCATCGGCCATGATTTTTTGGCTATTGCCGGTGACCAGGCAATAGCGGCCGTCGAGCTCGCGCATCTTGGCGACGCAGGTCTTAAGGCGCAACTCGCCGGTCAATTGGGGCACCAAGGCTTCCACCAATTCTTCGGTACCGCCTTTCAGGGAGACGAACATCGACAGCTTTTTGCGCGCCGGTATCTGACGGCCGACAGGTTGGGCTTTGGCTCCTGAGGCGGAACCATTGCTATGGGACCGGCGGGAAGCCAACATGCCCTTGATCAGGCTGCCATGCTTTTCTTCCAACGCCCGGAAGCGGGGGAAGGTGGCCAGCAGACTTTGCTTCTCAGCCTCGGCATTGTATATGCCAGACATGAGCGGCTCGGCGATCTTATCCAGCGCCTCGGATCCCAATCGCCGGCTGATGAACTCGGCCAGGGTCTCATCCTGGCCATCTGTCTTGGGCTTGATGAAAAGGTCCAGGCCCATGCGCAGTTTACCAATAGGCGAGATGAGCGGCGAGAGGGCGAATGGTTTGATCTTGGTAGGCACGATCATTAATACGCCGTCGGGCAACGGCGTCGGCCGGCCCTTGTTGAGCACAAATACTTTGCGACTGGCGT
>JAHEJP010000182.1 GCA_024638855.1 Chloroflexota bacterium | reverse complement strand
ACCTCGCAAATACGCGTTCGAGGTGCGATCGCTCTCATGGTAGCCTGGGTGGTTCTTGCAGAAGCCTTTGGGGTTGAGTTGATCCTTGGTGCATTCTTAGCCGGTGCAATCGCAGGATTGATATCCCCCCACGATGATCAAGGGGCTCGAGAAAAACTGGATGCCATCGGTTATGGTTTCTTTATCCCCATCTTTTTTATCATGGTGGGAGTACAATTCAACTTACAAGCCGTGCTGGCAACGACGCAAGGGCTTATCCTTCTCGTCTGGCTCATCGCTGTGGCCTTTATCGTCAAAATTGTACCGGCCTTGCTTCTCAGGCTCCGTTTCAACTGGAAACAGACATTTGCCGGAGGAACATTGCTTTCCTCTCGGCTGTCGCTGATCATTGCTGCTTCTGCGATCGCTCTGAGCATGGGTTTGATAAGTGAAACAGTCAATTCTGATATCATCATGCTGGCCATCATCACAGTTACCATAGCCCCTTGGCTCTTCAACCGGATCTATCCTCATCTGGAAAAACAGGTTCGGAGTGGAATTATCGTCGTTGGCCAAGATCAACTATCGGAATACATTATCGAGCGATTGCAGCACGATGAAGAAGATGTCGTCGTCATCTGTCTGGACCGCGGCAGTATCAATCGATTCCAAGAACTTGGCATACGCATCATCGATGGCAGTGAAGGGTACGACAAAGCTCTCGACGAAGCGGGAGCTGAAAAAGCCCGAGTGCTGCTAGATCTCAGTGCGGGTTCTGAAGCAACCTTGGAAGTCTGCCAACTGGGGAAGGCAAACTATGACATCCCATTGGTCGTATCTAGGATCTCCGATGTTGAGCTCATCCCAAGTCTACAGGAGATTGGAATCAAGGTTGTTCAACCGGAATTGGCGACAGCCATGGTATTGGAAGGTGCAATCCGCTACCCAACCGCCTTCGATGTCCTTGTTCACCAGACAGAAGACATTGAGGTGGCTGAGATCAGCGTGACGAACCACTTAGTCAGTGGTACATGCCTCAGTGATATTAGATTTCCAGGTGATGTAATTGTCCTCAGTCTGCGGCGCGATGGCACGATCATGATCCCCCACGGTGATACCGTTTTAGAATATCACGACCGATTAGGCTTGATTGGGAGCCCGACTTGCGTTGAAGAAGCCACGGACATCCTGAAGGGGTAAAGCAGCGCACATTGTCTATGGATAAGGAAGAGCTATCTCTAAACTTCAATAGAAAAATCAATTGTCATTCAACCAAGCTTATCCCACCGGCTCCCCTAGTTCAGTAGCCAAATTCATAGACCTCAATATCAGGGAAGTTAGCGACCAGTGCAAACCAGTGTGTTGACCGGACCGGCAAAAACTTAAGCTGGTCTCCGGCCATTTCACCCTCAATGGCTTGCTCGGCTAAGTTCCAGGTCGAGCTAGTTTCTTGATCTTGAATCCAGCCAGCTTCAAATACAAGGGTCAATTCACGGCCGACGATTATTGGTGAGAAGGTACCGTCGCTTAGATAATCTCTCATGAGCATGCTGATTTGTGAAAAAAGATCGAAGTGAGCATAATAGAATCCTTACTTTGATGAGCTGGTGTCACCGCTCTAAATAGGAGGCTTTTAAATGGCCACTCGATTCTTTGGTGAGCGCATCAAACGCAATGAAGATCCTCGACTGCTAACAGGCCAGGCCTTATTCGTCGACGATGTGAATCTACCCGGTATGGCACATGCTGCCTTTGTCCGCAGCCCGTATGCCCACGCACGCATCAATGCCATCGACAAATCATGGGCTTTGGATCAAGAAGGTGTGATCGCCATCTATACCGCCGAAGATTTAGGCGATTATTGGCGAAGAGGACCTCTCAACGTATCTCCGCCGCCAGTTGAAGGGTTGGTCTTCAACGAGAGGACACATCCCATCCTCGCTAAAGATAAAGTGTGTTACGTGGGCGAGCCGGTCGTTATCGTCATTGCCGAAAGTCGATATCTTGCGGAAGACGTTGCGGCTTTTGTGGACGTCGATTACGATCCCTTGCCGGTTGTCGTCGATTTAGAAAAAGCTTTAGAACCAGATTCTCCCCTAATACATGAGGATTTTGGAACCAACATCGCTGCTCACTGCATTCAGAAAAGAATCCCCGAAAATGGGGAATTGTATGCTGATGCCCGAGCCAGAGCGGACCATATCATCAAGCGACGCTTCTTTTATGAGCATGGGGTAGCGGCGGCGATGGAGAATCGCGGTATTGTGGCCGAGTGGGATTCACGTACCCAACGGCTGACTGTTTGGGATACGACCCAGGCACCTATTCCGATCCGCAACGGGCTGGCAGATATGTTGGGTCTGGCCGAAAGTCGAGTTCGGGTCATCGCCCCCTTCATTGGAGGTGGCTTTGGTCCCAAGATCTTGATGTTTTATCCTGAAGAAATGCTTATACCCTGGCTGGCAATGCAACTCAACCGGCCGGTCAAGTGGATCGAAGATCGTAGTGAAAATTTCCTGGCCACCTGCCACGAGCGAGGCCAAATTCATGATGTTGAGATTGCATTGACCAATGATGGTCTCATTCTTGGTCTTCATAGTGTATTTTTGCACGATAATGGCGCCTATGATCCTTATGGTCTAACCGTGCCCATCAACACCCAATGCACACTACTTGGTCCCTATAAGATCCCGGTTTATCATAGCGATTTTAAAGTCGTGTTTACCAATAAGATGATTGTGATGCCATATCGTGGAGCCGGCCGTCAACAGGGCGTGTTCGTCATGGAACGCTTGATGGATATCGCATCCAAAGAGCTGGGCATCGACAAATTTGATCTCCGTAAACGCAACTTCATTCCTGCTGATGCTTTTCCCTACGATAACCAACTCATTTACCAGGATTTCGCACCTGTGGTCTATGATAGCGGCAATTATCTACCATTGTTGGACAAAGCTTTAGATATGATTGCCTACGAGGAATTTGTCTCTGAAATTCAACCTAAGATGCGCGCTGAAGGGCGGCATGTGGGCATAGGTGTGGTGGCCTATGTTGAAGGAACTGGCATCGGGCCATATGAAGGCGCGCGCGTCCAGGTAGAATCCACCGGCAAAGTCAATGTAGCAACAGGCATCGGAACGCAGGGCCAGGGGCATTTCACTAGTTTTGCCCAGATCGTCGCCGAACATCTTGGTGTGGCGGTAGAGGATATTGAGGTTACGACGGGTGACACGGACATATTTCATTGGGGAACCGGCACTTTTGCTAGCCGCGGAGCCACGGTTGCAGGGAATGCGGTCAACGCGGCCGCTATGGACGTTAGGAACAAGATCCTAAAATTAGCCAGCAACATGCTTGAGGTGTCCGAAGACGACCTGGAGTTGGCAGATGGGGATGTGCGCGTCAAAGGGGTTCCACAAAAAGCTATCCGGTTAGCCAAACTAGCGGCCGACGCCAACCCGCTTCGTGGAGCAGTCGAACCAGGCACAGAGCCCGGATTAGAAGCCACCAATTACTTTGGACCCAAATCGGGTGGCACTGCCAGCGGTGCTCATGCCATGATCGTCGAGATCGATCCCGAGACAATGGATGTCGAGATTAAAAAGTATGTCGTGGTTCACGATGCGGGCCGGGTAATCAACCCTCTCATCGTCGACGGCCAGGTTCACGGCGGAGTTGCCCAAGGAATCGGCAATGTTTTTTACGAGCAGTTAGTCTATGATGACTATGGGCAGTTGCTTAGTGGCTCGTTCATGGATTATCTTTTGCCAACATCCCTGGATGTCCCGCCTATCGAGGTCGGGCACCGTGAAACGCCTTCACCGCTCAATCCTCTGGGCATTAAGGGTGCTGGCGAGGCGGGTGCGATTCCGACCGGCCCACTATTTGCACAGGCTGTTGAGGATGCTCTGCAAATTGAAGGCCTTGAGATTCGGGAGATACCACTAAGCCCTAACCGTCTTTGGGAATTGGTGGCCGAATCGACTCAAGACTGATCAATTAAAGCGTGTCTTGGACTTCTGACATCAATTCTAGATGAAGCAAAAGTATCAAGCGTTTGAACCGGGTGATCTCGCGATCAGCTCATAAGAAATCATCTGGAACTGCGGAACGGGCTTCGATTTAGGGGGACTGCAACTAACAAGCCGTTCAGTGCCAGACAATTCTTGACGAATGCTCAGCTGATGAACATCCCCTCCAATCGACTCGTAAAAATCCACAGACCAAAGCATTTTTCCTCTGCGTTTGGTCGATAAATGGTAATAACCAGACCTGGTGAGTAAACCCGTCTCCTGGTGCAGGAACTGTTCGGCTGCCTGGGCCACCTTGTCGAAGCAACAACGGCCGCGTAAGTGACTTAAATAGAACTCTCCCAACTCTTGAGAACGAACAAATGAATTTACGTCCGCCGGCGCCAGTCGGCCGTAAAATGTACCATCAGGGAGAGTGACCAGTGTTGGCGCGAAACGATGCCCTCCCAGGTGCGTGCATTGCCAGACCGCATCACCGACGCGATCAGCCAGGGCTTGATATAGGGTCACGCCAACTCGGGCGCAGCAGCGATCCCGTTTGCCATTGGTGCAAACCAGGTATAGGGGATAGTCGCTCATAAACTCATCAAAGACGCTGGCGCCTGAAAGCAAAGCTGGAATATCCAACTGCATAAGGTCAGTGAAATCGTTAAATACGAATTGATAGAGTCGCGGCTTCTCTTCAAGAGTGACAGCCAAATAAAATGTAAAAGCTGACTCTTTCTTTGGCCAGTCCTGCTTTATGAACTGAACACGACTCTTATCCACTAAAGCCAGTTGCTCTTTGAGCCAGCTTTTTATTATTGGCGGCAAATTATTGTTATCGGTGGCTTTCGCCAGCCACGGGCCAGTATATTCAAGAAGGAACCAGACATCAACGGTACTGGCTGTTCCAATCATCGATTCGTTATCTTTTTGGGAAAGCTCAGAACAGAATATACCCTGATTTTCCGACACCGTTAAAACGTAATCCATAACTAACCAATATTACCATGTTTAATTGCGGCTATTTCAGCTAGGAAGTCACAAATCAATTTATCAGCCTAATCAACTTGCGCCAACCTAAAGCGGTCGCTGCGGACGAGAATCGTCTTGCCAGAAATCTAGACCGGAGACTCGCCAAGAAGGCACGCAAAGCTTCAATTTCCCCGACTGTTCCATGCACGCAAGGGGATGCCGCATTTCCGCGTGGGATCTTTCGGCAGCCGGATTGCAGAGGTCGAATTCTTAGATTTGGAAACTGCTGCCGTAACCCTATTGGGTCACAAATGTCCCTAACAATGGTGGTAAACAGCTCATGGCGGCCGAGGTGAAAACAGGCCCGTATTATTTTGCTATTCTGGCTTAAAGAACCTACAACCAACTCGTTCATTTTGATTGAGTCTTTCGATAATGCCGTCGCTGCTTCGCCCGGTTGCCACAATCATTGATGTCACACCACTTGCGGCTGCGATTTTTGCTTAGATCGATAAACAAGTAGCCACATCCTCTGTCATCAGCACACTGACCGACCCGCCCCAAAAGTTCTTTAGAGGTTAACAACTGGGCGGCCGAGTTCGAGATTGGCCAGAGCATCCGATCGAGATCCGCCACGTCTTCTCGCCACATCCAGGTAAATTCACCCTCTATTTGAACGATTCGCGCATTAGCATACGATTTCACCAGTTCATCATTTAAGTAATGCAGGTCTTCGTTAGCCACCATCCCATCACGCGCTATGATCGCAAATATGCGGTAAATAGTTTCACGCAAATCAATCGCCTTGCGGTATGTTGCGCCAGCCTTCCCGCGAAACTGATTAGCCAACTCATTCAAGATTCTTACCTGCTCTGAATCCACAAGATGCTTTTCTTCAGCCCAGGCTAGTAGGTCAGCATAATTCTGCAGGAGCTCTATCGGCTGATTACTGGCGTGCCACTCTACCGTATTGGTGAAATCAAGACAGAGTGATGCCACCTCATAATCTGGCTTAAGGTTTGGTGAATTTTTCATCAATAGTATGACAATTGTATCATTCTGAAAATCATAAATATAACCGCCATAATCAATTTGATAAGTTATCTGAAATAGACTATAATATAACTATCATAATGCATTATGGAGGTTATTGTCAATAAAATCAGTCAACTCTTGTGTGCGGAAACAATTCGTGAGGTTAATCACTCGATGAGGGAGTCGACGATAACTTCTCGCAATTCGAATTATAGATAGAATCTGCGACAATAGAGCCGGTGCAATAAAAAGGATTATCATTGTCTAACAGTTCAGAAAGTACAGATAAACGAGAGTTGACACTCACCATCTTAGCTTTTGCCGCCATTTATATCATTTGGGGGACAACTTATCTTGCGATTCGAATAGCGGTTGAGACAATCCCTCCATTTCTGATGGCCGGCACCCGTTTCGTGATCGCTGGTTTAATCACCTTTGCCATTCTTCGTGCGCGACGGGTAGCTTTGCCCAACCGTCTTCAATTTCGCTCGTTGGTCATTGTTGGGGCTTTTCTATTGGTGGGGGGCAATGGTTTGGTGACATGGTCTGAACAACAAGTGCCTTCTGGTATGGCAGCCCTAGTAGTAGCAACAGTACCTGTATGGATGGCGATATTCGATTGGCTGCTGTTTAAGAATGGCAAGCCAGGTAGACAAACCGTTGTTGGCTTAGTTATTGGATTCATTGGCATCGCAATGCTCATCGGTCCGGAACAGATCAACGGACAGGCAACTTTTGACACGTTGAGTCTACTAATTCTGATAATGGCCCCGATCTTGTGGAGTATGGGTTCGCTTTATTCGCGAACTGCAGACATGCCTGATAATGTCTTCATGTCAACTGCGTTAGAGATGTTGGCCGGCGGTGTATTACTTCTGATCGCAGGCCTGTTCACGGGTGAAACGACGAGATTGGATTTTGCTCAGATATCGACCAATTCCTTGCTGGCAATGTTTTATCTAACGATTGCAGGTTCCATCATTGCGTTCACTGCATATATCTGGCTGCTGAAAAGAGTTCCCGCAGCCAGGGTGGCAACCTACACCTACGTGAACCCAGTCATCGCAGTATTTTTGGGTTGGCTTATCTTGAGCGAGCCCTTATCTCCGCAAATTGTGGTGGCCGCGGTGATCATAGTTTTAGCCGTTGTCCTTATTACAACTCAGAAAACAAAACGAGAGGCAGCCCAAATCGAGCCGAGTCCAATACGGCCTACAATGGCTGAGGAAACGCCAACCATAGGTGATTGAATGGTGCAACGGAATTGCTGCTGGATAAAAGATAGATTTGTTATATTTAACTGCTATGGGTTGTTAGTTCTGTCAATTTGGGGCTAGAGGCTTTAAGGGAAACTTTTCATTATATTTGCTAGGTGCTTCTTGGGATCACTCTTCACAATCTTTTCTCGTGTATGGCCGACATTGACCAACACCGGCAATATACCAAATATTCTTGGCGGAACGCCAAGTTTCAGTTTCGTTCCTGAAAACGATGCCATCGATTATTTAGAAAAAGTGATCTGGGATGAACTGACGTTGCCATCGATATCATAGGTCATCACGATGACTGTATGTTGGCCAGGTGACAGGCCGCTAATATCGTAATTTCCACATGGCGCTCCGATCGGGTTACCGCTCAAGCAGTAGCGATAAATATACTCGGTTTGGACAGGCCCACCAGCGGTACTGTCGATATAGAATTCAACCTTGCTTATGGCGCCATATGGATCGTCTGGATCACCATCCGGGTCATTGACATCCGCTTCGATGTTAATATAGTTTGGTCCTTGGTCTATTACAATCAACCTGCTAGTTGGAGCGTTACAGTTAGATGACTCAACAGACGAAAAGGAAAGTTCTGAGATGATGTTACAGTACTGACTCGCAACACCTTCGCCAAAAAAGGCAACGGCCATGATGACGACAATTGCGACTAGCGAGAGGATCAAAGAGTATTCAGTTAACCCTTGTCCCGCTTCCTCCTGTGGTAAATGAGAAGTTCGGGAAAACATAATAATTCCTCATGATAAATATTAATAGATGGACCTATTCCTTGTCTGCAATAATTAAATTTGAAAGGCACTCAACAGATCCTCTTTCTTAAAAGAATAAACAAAAAACAATAATTGCATTCAGCATATCATAATTGCCGATTGAAAATGTCGTTTTCTTACAGCCTTTTTGTACTATCTAACCGGCATTTCCTATGCCAAGGATTACTAATAAACGGCCACTTTAGGGCAAGTTTGAAGGGTTACCGTGGAAAGGCTCTATCCTGAAGGAGCCCCAAGGTGATCGTTTGACCTGGACTAAGACGGCTAAGGAACGGTAATTCGAACGATTTCCCACTATTAGTTCAGGGTGAGCGGTCCCAGCCAATAGACCTTCGGAGATATACCGGTCGAGCTCGAAAAGTGACCCGCCGGGTGCTCAAGCACCAGCGGGAATACCGGGCTGAATAAAGGACGCGCTTGGTCTGCGTCTCGTCCTAAAAATTGATTTGTGGCAGAATGGTAGTGAAAAAGGAGAGCGTCACCAACCCAAAGGCGATGGCGTAACCAAAAGGGTATAACCATATCATATAGCGGTCAATCTTGTTGGCCTGTTCCCGCTTGCCCGCATTTTCCATTCGTTTCAGAGCCACGTTGTAACCAACAACTAGTACACTAACGATAAATGTACAGACTAATAGGGTGTCCAGATACGTTAGGTAACCAAGCCTGGGCAACTCACCTGATATCGTAAAGTTGAAAGCGATAAACAGCAGCAAGTTTGCTGTTGTTGCATCCACCCGTTTACCAAAGTCATCCATATAAAAGGTTATCCAGGCTACCAAAATGATTAGAAGTAAAGGCACAAAGATGCGGATTATGTAAAAAATCAGGTGTCTTTGGGCGAAAAAGCGGAATTCATAGCGGGGAGTATAACTCAATGTTGTTGCTTGCGTTTCGGTAATAGTAACTTGGGAGTCAACGAGGTACCATTCTTCTTCTCCTAATTGATCGCCGATGGCGATGTAATCTCGCGATGGTTCGTAGGTGAAGAATTCCTTGGGATAAAGAGAATCTATAGCCAGGAAAAATTCTTGCCTATCAAAAGGGAACTTTTTGAAATTAAAATCAGGCGCCTGCAAAGTTGTACTGAAACGCTCTATGTAGACAGCGGTCCCATCAGGCTGAACAACAACATTTTTGTTTTGACTCCAGCGATTTCCTTGTTGGTTAAATATGGTAAAAATAGGCCAGTCGATTTCTTCTTCAGAGACGAATTTCGCGAAATCATCGCCGTTATAGACTTTGAATTCACATTGGCACTCTTCAGAGCTAAATGCCAGTTTCGGATCCTGCCATACTAAACGAATCGCATAGACAGCGCCGTAATTTTCGGCTGTTTGGTCCACACCAGTGATTTGCTGTAGATTGGAGCCAACATCCACTGGTATGGCTAAACGGAGGAACGGTTCGCCTCTATCAGCTGCAATACCGGTCAAAACCTGAGGAACATTGCGGCCTACAACTAATTGATACTCACCTGAAGGTTCTTTTCCCTCAAGCTTGTCTGCTGTAATTTCTAAACGGTAACCACTTCCCCCTTCGGGTAGAGGTAATTCAAGCCAGCCAGCGGTCGCGTCTTTGTTGTAAGTGCCATCACGAACGGGTTTTGTACCTTGGGCTAACAATGATATACGAGGTAATAAGTCGCCGCTTATCGCCTTAATATAGACGTATAGGGTATCACCTGGAAAAAAATCATTGAAGTTATAGAAAGTATCTGGACTTTGGGGATTTAGCTCTCCTTTGATGGTCTGCACGGCGACTTCGGTGTTTCTGCCAGCGCGATAGAATGTGGCGATCTCATCACCGGTTGGTTGGGCAGAACCAGAAACAACCTCAGGTGCATCAATGCCGATGAGCATCCGATATGTTCCAAAAGTTTGAGACAATGGTGTGCTGAGAATGATCACTTGATAATCACCATCTCGCGGGACAGTGGTCGTAAAAGCTGCATCAAAACTGCCACTTAAATCATCACTCCAGGCAATAAATGCTTCATCAGCTACTCTTGGCGTAACCAGAAAAATATCCTGATTTTGCATGATCGCTTCGAAGATTTGATCATTGAACTCCTCAGATATTGCATCAACATCTGCCTGGTCAT
>JAHEJP010000548.1 GCA_024638855.1 Chloroflexota bacterium | reverse complement strand
TTGCTGGAATTAGTCGGTCTGCAGAAAAGGGCCAAAACCAAGCTGTCAGCTTTTTCGAAAGGTATGTTGCAGCGGATTGGTCTGGCCCAGGCGCTGTTGAATGATCCTGACCTCATCTTCTTAGATGAGCCGACATCAGGTCTGGATCCCTTGGGTCGCCGGTTGGTCCGGGACATCGTGAAGGATTTGCGAAAACAGCAGATCACCGTTTTTCTGAATTCTCACTTGTTGAGTGAGATTGAACTGACTTGTGACCGTGTCGCCTTCATACGGCAGGGAACCATCGTTCGTGTGGCCACCTTGGCGGAACTGGAGAAAGAGAGTCTGCAAATCAGCATCCGGGTAGGACAGCCATCACAGGTGTTAATAGATGGCCTTTCCGCTTTCGGCGAAAACGCCAACCTCGACGACAGTAACGGCCGGATATTCCTACACCTTAAAGATGAGCGACGAATCCCGGAGTTGGTCGAGTGGCTTGTTGGACAGGGTCAGGAAGTTTACGAGGTTAGCCCCCAACGCCTCTCTTTGGAAGACCGCTTCCTACAGATCGTCGGAGATGAAATGTATGATGCCTGATGCAGCTGGCCGCCTTGACGATTGATGCAGATTCATAAACGAACCTTTAAGGATTGGATATCCGATTTATGCCTGTCTTAACCCTGGCCCGCCTGACTATTCGCGAGACCCAGCGCCGGCGTATTTTATGGATCGGCGCGCTCATGGGCTTCGCCTTTTTGTTAATCTTTGGGCTTGGATTTCACTTCATTTATCAGGATCTTACGCGCCATGTGTCAGGTGATGAGATTCTGATTCCGTTAAGGTTTCTGACATTGGCGGGAATTTATGCCACAAATTTTCTGGTCGTCATCGTTGCCGTTTTAATTTCAGTGGCGACCATCTCCGGCGAAATCGAGTCGCACGCGATTGAGAGCCTGCTAACCAAACCCATCGCGCGTTGGGAGCTCTTAGCCGGCAAATGGCTGGGATATGCCGCCATCATTCTCCTCTTTGTTCTGCTCTTGCCCGGCGGCGTGATGCTGATCGTCTACCTGAGGTCCGGCTTTCTTTTGTCAAATATTGTCGCCGGCCTGGCACTGATTTACCTGGAAGGATTGGTCGCCTTATCAGTAAGCATGGCTGGCGGCACGCGGCTGTCGACCCTGGCCAATGGCGGTTTTGCCTTCATGCTCTTTGGCATCGCCTTTATCGGCGGTTGGGTTGAGCAGATCGGGGCCATCCTGCGCAATGAAACGGCCGTCGACGTCGGCATCCTCACTAGCCTTATCATGCCCACCGAGGTCCTCTGGAAAAAAGCTTCTACCCTTCTTGAACCAGGACTCGTTTCGGGTTTTGAATTTGCCGGTCCATTCAGCGTCTCTTCGCAGCCCAGCGATGCAATGATAGTTTATTCTGTCATTTATATCTTCTTGTTGATGCTTCTGGCCCTTTGGTTGTTTACAACGCGAGATATTTGAGTTAAAGGCAACTGAAACCCAGTAGATGTTGAGTATTGTCTCGGCTAAATCATTGGCAGCCTTAGCCCACCCTAAACATTGAGACAGGTCCTCGATATTCCATGTTATAATATTGCCTTCCTGGTCAATATTGTTGCCGGGTTCAGATTCTTGAAGCAATGATTAAGAGGTAATGCAAGCGACAGGAGCAGCCCCTCACCGTCGGCAGACGGTCAAGGAAAGTAATAAAGCTCGAAACTTGAGCTGGTTTCTACTCACACCTGTAACCGGGCTTGTTTTACTGGTTATCCTGGTCGCCTTGCTGGTTACTTCCTACGAATACCGGCACTCAGACCGCATCTATACAGGCGTGATGGCTTGGGGGATTGACCTGAGTGGTCTGGGCAAAGATGATGCCCAGCAAGAACTGGCGACCGCCTTTCCCTACTTGGAGCAAGAAGCGATCACCCTGGTCGATCCCGTGTCGGATCAGCACTGGACCTATGCCCCGGCCGAATTGGGAATGTCCTTTGACGCCCAGAAAACGGTCGAGGCCGCCTTCGAGATTGGTCGCCAGGGAAACCCTTTCAACCGGATTAAACAGCAATTTGGCGCTTGGTACTATGGTTCCCAGGTGGCGCCGGTCGTCATCTTCAACGAAGCCGATCTAGACCAGGCCATCATCGATTTAGCAGGAGAAATTAACCAGCCTGCTGCGGACGCGAACCTGGGATTTGATGGATCCAACGTCAGCTTCACTACTTCTCAGCTTGGCAGAAACCTGGACCTGGCTGATGCGCGAGTTCGTATGATGGCGGCCTTGGACTCCTTACAGCCGGCCGAGATCCAATTACTCGTACACGAAACACAGCCGCGGATCGACGATACGAGTGGCGCTGCCCAAGAGATTGAACAAATCATGAGTGGGCCGATGACTTTGTACTTGCAGGAACCATTGGACGGTGTCGATCTGGAACGAGTGACGCTTCCGGTTGAAGATCTGGCTGCCTGGATCAGGGTGATCACGGTGGAAAATGAGCAAGGCAAGGCGACAACCCGGGTGATACTGGATGAGAATGCCTTGGTTGCCTGGCTCACGCCTTATGCTGAGCTGTTGCAAAGGGATCCGGTCAACGCCCGTTATTATTTTGACGATAACACGCAAGAGTTAGTCCTGGTTGAAGCCCACGGCAACGGCCGTGCCCTAGATATCGAATCCACGGCCGCACAATTTCTCGAACAAGTAAGGACGCCAAACCGTTCGATGCCTTTCATATTGAAGGAG
>JAHEJP010000547.1 GCA_024638855.1 Chloroflexota bacterium | reverse complement strand
ACAAGCAGCCGTGGTTGTTGCCGGTTGCTGGGAAATATTTGAGCGAATCGGCATGCCGGAAGGCCGGTTTCCACTTACTCAGGCAGCCCTGTATCTGGCTACATGCCCCAAATCCAATTCAGCCCTGGCTTTCTTTGATGCTCTATCGACCGTGGAGCGAGAGCAGGAGCCTGAGGTACCCAACCATCTGAAGGATGCCAATCGGGATAGTGAAGGCTTTGGTCACGGGCAAGGATACCTTTACCCACATGCGTACCGGGAGCATTGGGTTGCCCAACAATATTTGCCGGACGCCATGCAGGGAAAAGTGTTTTATGAACCCAGTGCTCAGGGTTATGAACGGCAGATAGGCGAACAGGTGGCACGGCGGCGCGAAGCCCAATTAGCCGCCATGGTAGAAAGTGATGAGAGCATGCCCGAGGTATTGACGACAAGCCCAACCGACAGAGCACGAGATGCCTGGTTACAGCGAGCAATCGCCAGCAGCGGCCGCAATTTGGCGCATGTTCGGGAACGGTTGTTCGAAGCCGCCCAAATTCAACGCCACCATTTAATCTTGGATCTGAACGCCGGCAGCGGGCTTCTGACTTGGGAAGCCCTCCGTCGCGCACCCGAGGGAGGCGTTTGGTCCCTGGCGGCCGACGCTGATACCGGCGAAGCTCTACGGCAACAAGCCCAACGTCTGCCCGAAATGGAGCGACCGGTCATCCTCATTGGACGGCCAGCCGAGTTGGTCGAACTTCTCGAATTAAGAAGTGAAGCACAAATCCGATTCGATGCTGTCCTGGCTCGAAACCTGTTTACGGCGCATGACCTAAACATCGCTTCGGGTGATTCGACAATAGCCGTATTAATAAAATTGGCGGGCAAACTTCAGCCTGATGGTCGATTTTGTCTGGCTCAAGTTTTACCTCGCCGGTCGCAACGCCTTTATAAGTTGGTTGATTGGTCCGGCACGCCGTCTGGCTTGGCTGAGCAAGTTGAAGAAGCTGAGGAAGGCATCTATATGACTCCAGATGATCCACTGGTGAACTGGGATCTTGCCGATCTCGAACGACTTTTCATTGAATCTGGTTTTAAAGATAGCCAGTTGCAAGTCGAGAAACAAATGGACCAAAGACGGATCCAGAAGGCGCAATTAGATCGCTGGTTTGGCGTAAGTTACTCAGCAGTCGGAAAAACTTCTTACAGCGATCGTCTAGGCGAAGCGGGTTTGTCGAAGAAAGAAGTAAAAGCCGTAGAAAGCCTATACCGCCGCAGGTTAAAAGGCCAGATCGTGACCTGGCGCAGCGAGATCGCCTATCTGCTGGCTCGAGGATAGTATTATAAGCTCATGATTCGCTTCGACGGACGGAATCCCGATCAACTTCGTACCATCTCTTTGGAGACAAACTTCAGCAAATATGCCGAAGGCTCTGTCCTGGCAAAATTTGGTGATACCCATGTCCTGTGTAATGTAACCATCGAGGACAATTTGCCCCATTGGTTACGAAACCGGACAAATCCACACGGCTGGCTCACGGCCGAGTATGCCCTATTGCCACGGAGCACTCAGCAAAGGGTGCAGCGGGAGCAGCGCTGGCCTAAGGGACGCACCCAAGAGATATCTAGGCTCATCGGTCGCAGCTTGCGGATGGCTCTGAATCTGGAAAAATTGGGAGAGCGTCAACTGATTGTCGATTGCGATGTTCTTCAGGCTGATGGGGGGACACGAACGGCAGCTATTACGGCCGGTTGGTTAGCAGTTAGAACAGCTCTTCAACCCCTCATTGATGCAGAAAAAATGCCCGCCACAGTACTCCGTCAACAAATCGCGGCTATCAGTGTTGGACTTGTCGAAGGACGCCCTTTGCTTGATCTTGCCTATGTCGAAGATGTAGCTGCCGAAGTCGATCTCAATGTCGTTATGACAGCTAGTGGCGAGATCGTCGAAATCCAGGGTACAGCAGAAAAAGCACCTTTTAAGCGGCATCAATTGGGGGAATTGGTCGATTTGGCTGCCCAAGGGATCGTCGAACTTGTCAAAATCCAGCAGCAATCGTTTACAGGCTAAATCGAAAGTAGGATGAAAATGGCCTTATGTCTTGCTTGAAGTTGGGTCAAGGAGCCATTCCGAAATAGACCAGGGTTAGGAATCGATAGCTGTAAAGGACTATAGATAAAGCCGAACCAGACGTCTAGAATCAAGGATAATGGCTGATTTTAAAGGTGAGGCGCAGGCTATCTTTGCTGATCTAGTGCAATATCGTAGGGATTTCCATCGCTTCCCCGAAGTCGGATTCAATGAAAAACGTACGGCCGGCATCGTGGCTGAAACCTTGAATGGCTTGGGTCTAGAGGTCCAGACCGGGATAGGTCAGACAGGGGTAGTTGGCCTGTTGGAAGGCGTCCAGAATGGGCCGACCGTTCTCATGCGTTTTGATATGGACGCGCTCCCCGTCGGCGAAGAAAATGAAGTCGACTATATTTCGCAGAACCCGGGTGTGATGCATGCCTGCGGGCATGATGGGCACATGGCCGTTGGCTTAGGTGTGGCAAAAATCCTCTCTGGCTACCAAGAATGCCTGGCTGGACGAGTGAAATTCTTGTTTCAACCGGCCGAGGAAGGTTTGGGAGGCGCCTTAGCCGTCATGGCCGATGGTGCATTAGAAAACCCAAAGCCGGATGTGGCCTTCGCACTGCATTTGTGGAATAGCATCCCAGTTGGACATATTCGGGTAACGACCGGCCCGACAATGGCAG
>JAHEJP010000181.1 GCA_024638855.1 Chloroflexota bacterium | reverse complement strand
CGATGTCGTTGACGGGCGGTACAACCAAAGGAGATTCGAACTCTCTAGATGGCGAGGAAACTGAATTTACAGGAGAAGAGCGCCGTCTAAGCGGCGCTCTTTTTTCGGATGCCCCTAAGCGGACCTGGTCCGAACCGCCTAACACATTCTCAATTGGGGGGTATCCCCCCATGATTCCATGTAGATATGCGAATGGCTTGTTCAGTTCATAGTCCACAATCTCACCAACTGTGTTGACTATAAGTCGTTTGGCAAGTATCCGCAAAGTGCTTCTCCTCTATTTGTTAGACAAGCGCGGATAAAGGTGAGATGTGCCCCAAGTATCTGTACCAGTCAGGATGGGGCATAGGCGTCACCATCAACATTGGAAAGGTCATCATTCGCTAACCATCCTTCCGTTGTTTCGTCATGTGAATTCCGTGATTATGCATTGTTCCTCACAATAAGGTGAAGGTGTGTTCGTCCGTCAGAACTTCTGAGATGGTCGAAGTGGTGGTGGAATCCAGGGTCTTCCGAGGTATCGAGTTCGGCAAGAGCCAGAAAGTAACGGCCGATCTCACAGAAGCCATCTGAGTTTCCATAGACGTTGATCTGGAATGACCCTTCAACCGTGGATGCGTTGTAAGGCGGATTGTAGATACCATTCTCATCCCGCACTTGTGGGTGCATTACGAAGGAAAGGTCTCCGTCCAGATTTGGAGAAACAACACCGCCGCTAAAGGCGTTGCCATCAGCGTAAACTCGGCCATCTCCATCGAAGTGGAGAGTGACCTTAATACTTTTGGTTCCCACCTGTCATCTCCAAGCTTCATGATAATCGACCCACTTGCAGAGTCGACAAGGCCGAAAATCAAATCTGCCATCAAATACTCAACAATATCACCCAAGAATCTGCTCAAGGATGTTGCGTTGATGAGCTGCTCATGTCTTGTAGGGCAAAACCTCTTGCGGAACCATTTCACTTAACGACTCAAGTTCTGGGTCCTTGTGAACCAGGATGGCTTCCTGGCTCACGGCAAAGGCAGCAATGATCGCGTCGGCAAGTGAGATGCTGAACCGGGCTTTGTAGCGGGCGGCTGTGTGTAGCATTGGTTCGTCCATCTGCCATAAGAAAGCGGCTGGCAACTGTTTCAAGAGAGCGTAACGCTTCTCCGCCACATCTTCAGTTTGCTCTTGCAGGGTGATGTAGAAAGTCTCCAGAAGAACTAGGAAAGGCAGGATGACCTCTTCGTTTCGGAGAAGTTCTTCGACCCGTTCGGCTCCTGCTTCGTCTTCAAGAAAGGTTAGTACGGCCGACGTATCTAGCAAGAATTTCGCCTTACTCACGTTCCGCGTCCTGCCGTCGTGATTCTAGCAGTCTCTCCAACAGCCTTTCCCCTCGGGCAGATCCGCGCAAAGCCTCGATCGGATCGGCCGGAATAGGAATGACCTTGATGATCTCCCCATCATCGATCCACTCCAGGAAGTCGCCATCCTTGATCCCATAACGCTCACGCAGGGCAGCAGGCACTACGGTCTGTGCTCGTTTTGTAACTGTAGTTCTCATGTTCTCACCTCGCAACTCCATTTTACAAGATGAAGGAAGGAATTACAAGTAATACGGCGCAAGTGTCTTGTGAAAGCAAGTAATCACTTGTTGTCGCGCTTTCTAGTTGGTCGAAGCGGCCATTGAGTATCGCACGGCGTTTTGAGCTTGACGCAAAGCCCTTGGGAATCCCTATGTGTGGGTTCAAGAGCGTGGAAAGGGGGTCATGCTTTGTCTTCGTTTACCAAGTGTAGAGGAAGATCAGCTAGCCTATCGCGATGTTCAAATCGCAAGCCAGCCAGGAACGCCGCGACATCGGTAATTGGTGGAACCACCTGAGAGGATTCGAACCCTTTTTCGGCCCTTGACCCCCCATATATAGGGGCAGAGCGCCGCTTAGACGGCGCTCTTTTTTCGGATGCCCCCAAGGGGATTCGAACCCCTGTTTTAGGCTTGAAAGGCCTACGTCCTAGTCCCCTAGACGATGGGGGCGTTTACAGCGGCAGGATTCTATCATTCTAGCAAATAGGGGTCAAGCGGTGGGACTCGCCTTAATCACCGGCCGCCTGCTTAGTTTAGGCTCCATTCAAACGATAAAGTTGTTTAAGCCAGTCTCTTCAATAGGCTTTATCCAATCGCTCGTTGACCAAGGTTCTAGCCGTGGGCATGGCACGCAGCCGGTCTACCGGAATCGGCTTTCCCGATACTTCACTAATGCCATAGGTGCCGGCTTTGATGCGCTTCAACGCTTCCTCGATCTCTTCTAAATGGTCGATCAGTCGACGGCGCTCGGATAGGATCTCTTCCTTTATGAAAACCTGGTTGGCGCTGTCGCCTAAATCTTCGGATTCGTTGAAGTGGTCATCCCGAGCCAGACGCCGGTCCAGAGTGAGCGATCGCTCTTGTAATGTGGCTTGTTCCCGCTCCAATTGTTCGCGAAATTCAGTTAACTGGCTCGTCGTCAGCATAAGACTATTCCTCAGATGGTAATTCGACGTCGTCCACGACGCCAACGATCACCGCTCGTACCGGGGCCGGATCCAGCCGGACCACCTGGCGAGCTCCATTTCCTTCGTCTATGACCATGACTTTATCGCCAACGCCGGCTTGGACCACGTCCACGGCGATATCGTAATGACCATCAGGTTCGCCTTCCAGGTTCAGTCGATCGACGATCAACAGCTTCCGGGCGTAAAAAGCCTCGTGTTTGATGGTCGCTACAACTGTTCCAACAACCCGACCGATATACATAGTATGCCTACTTCACGCCTGAGACAAGAAAAAGGTCGATTTTCGGCCGTCTAATAGCGATTTTTCACTCATTTTTGATGTTTGCCTCATCAACCAATACGATATCGTCTACGATGCCCACGATGGCATGGTCGACCGGTACAAATACTTCGGGCAGTGCCTGGGCCGCTTCCCGGCTGCCGACGATAAAGACCAGGTGCCCTGGCCCGGCCTGGGCCGTGGCATCGGCCGCCACGAGCGGTTCGCCAGCGGGTTCGCGTTGCTTGGTTAAGGGCTGAACGACCAGAAATTTAATCCCTTCCAAGCCTTCATATTTTGTTGTGGCAACTACGGTGCCGATAACCTTGGCGAATTGCATGATATTTTACGTCTTTTTCAGAATAGCCCAATTATTGCTCTCAAGCCTGCTGCCAATCGAAGTGAATCCCAAAACGGCCGAACGTGGCCACATTATCCTTCATCTCTTCATGCAGTTGTGGGATGATGACTTGACGTTGTAGTTGGTCTTGGGCCCGTTCGACTGCCTTTTCCACGGCCGCTTCCACATCGGCCAACAGGCCGGCAAAGAAGACGATGCCCTTGCCGCCTAAACCATCGGCCAGTCGCAATTGCCACAAGGTGACTTCCGCGCCTTTCAAACCGGCGTCGGCCGCGTGAATGGCCGAGGCAACGGTACGGGTTTCAACGACGCCTAATGCATCGCTATCCCGAAGTTCCCGGTGACCGCTGATTCCGGCCACGACACCTGGATGCACATTGGGCAGGAAGACGGTATCCAGTAAAGCGCTTTGGCCAACTTCTTGACCGGCTCCAACCGCTTCTTCTACAGGGGCTACGTCGCCGGTCACCATGACTAGATAGTTACCCGGTTGGACCGTGCCACTTTGGATCGACTCAACCGGAGCGCGCTTGACCATGGCATCACCGGCCTGGATGCCTATGGCGATGCTATTGAATTCGAGAAGGGCTAGCGCCGGTTGTTCCACGTTTAATCAGTGCTCCTAGACAATTCGGAATGAATCAACCAGGGTGCAGCGACGCAATCGGCTGAAACTTATCGGACCGGTCAAACCTTCGCCGGTGGGGCTGGCGATGGTGAAGGAGCAGAAGCCTTCGCCGCCATAGCCCAAGCCGGCCAAGCAAGGCCCATTCTTCACGAAGATGCTGCAATCTATTTCCCGGGCCATGCGGCTGAGATTGTCCAGATTTTTGGAATGCATGACGGCCGTATGACGAAATCCATGTTCGGCGGCGATGGCCAGGTCGATTGCCTCGTCGGCGTTGGCCACGCGTACAACCGGCATGATGGGCATCATTTGCTCCGACCAGACGGCCGGGTGGTCCCGATCCACTTCGACCACGATCTGGCGAACTTCAGGTCCGGCCGAAATACCGATTTCTTGAAGCAAGATATGGGCGCTTTTACCGATGAAAACCTTATTCATATCGGCCGGTTTGCCCGGTCCGCGGCTCTTTACCGTCACCGCCTTCCACAGACGGTCGAGCTGCCAGCGTGTGATCTTGACCGCGCCATTGTGGGTCATGGTATCTATCAGGGGGTCGCATATGGAATCGACGGCGAAAGTCTCTTTCTCGGTGGTACAGACGATGTTATTGTCAAAGGAACCGCCGATGACGATATCCCGCCCGGCCTGCTCGATATCGGCCGTCTCGTCGACGACGACAGGTGGATTGCCCGGACCGGCGCAGACGGCTCTTTTGCCGCTTTTCATGGCTGCGCGAACAACGCCGATGCCGCCGGTTACAACCAACAAACGAATACCGTTGTGGTGCATCAAGTTCGTGGCCGATTCCAATGTTGGGTCGGCTACACCTGTTAATAGGTTGGCCGGACCGCCTGCTTTGCGAATGGCCCGGTTGAGCACCTGGACGGTCTGGTTCGAACATCTTTTCGCGCCGGGATGGGCGTTAAAAACCGCCGAATTTCCGGCCGATACCATGGCGATAGCATTACAAATAACTGTGCTGGTGGGATTGGTGCTGGGAGTTAAGGAGCCGATGATGCCGTATGGAGCGTACTCCGTCACCGTGAGACCACCGTCGCCGGTCCAGGCACCCGTCTCTAGGACTTCCGGCCCCTGCATCTTGTCCGAGTTGAGGATGTTTTTGAGTATTTTATCCTCGACCCGGCCCATGCCCGTCTCATCGACGGCGATTTCAGCTAAGACCGCGGCGTTTTCCCGACCGGCCTGGCGCATATGGGCCACCATATCCTTACGGATAGCCAAGGGCATGTCGTTCAGTTGCTGAAAGGCGATGGTCGCCGCCGTGACTGCTTCGTCGAGGGTAGGGAATATACCATCCTCACCGCTTGCCGGCGGCGCCGTTTGGGCAAGTGTGTTTCGGGCCGACGGCCGGATGGGTTCCTTTTCCGGAGCGATGGGCTGTGACGTTGGCTCGCCGATTTCGCGCATCACGCGATCGATGATAGTCTGAATTTGGTTGTCGTCTATCATAGTTTCACCTGAGTGTCATCTGAAACGGTCGAATTGACCCGCTTTAAGTTCTCACTGTTCCAATCATCCATGTTCCAGGCGAAACCGGGTTCGTCATGAGCCCGAATGAAGGCCTGATCCACCGGCAAGCTCGAGTAAAAGCCGTCGGCGATTAGGCTAGACAACAAGTCGTCGAACAAAGATGATAATTGGTTGGCGCGGGTCAGATAGGCTTCATAGTCCAGGCCGGGGGCATTGGTCGCGACCAAAACTCTCTTGGCGAAATTATTGGGTAGCCAGGGCAGCCTGAGCATGGCGCTCATTTGCCGATTTCGCCAGGGTTGCCAGCGGCGGTTATAAGCGAACAAGGCCTGGGCTAAATAACGAAAAGCTACCTGCAAGCGATCGTGAGCAATGACTGTTCCAAGGCTTTGCCACCTGACATTAGGTCCGTCATCCGCCAGATGTTGGTCCAACCAGATAACGGCTTCATCCAGCCGATCCTGGCGCAGCCACTCTGGATAAGCCGTTCGACTGTCGATGAGGCGACTCACATCTCCGTTTCGATCGTAAGCGATCCAGCCATCCACCAATTCCGCCTTTCGACCTTCCGGCCAAGCGAATGACGGGTCAGCCCACTTGCCTAAATCCAACCTTTGGCAATCTAATCCGAAACCTTCTTCTTTGACCCGCCTATCTTCGATGAAGATGCTATGAAAGGTGCCATCCCTGGGATGCCAGATGAATTCGGCCGGGATGATGTACCAATCCATGGGATCGAAGAAGACGATGGCATCGATGTCCGAATCGGAACGGGCCAGACCATTGGCGATGCTGCCGATGCCTACTACGGCCTGAACCGCGGGCTCTGGTTCCAGAACCCGTTCGATAAAGGCGAGTAGCTGTTGGCGCTTCTCTTCCGTATCAGTTGTCATAAACACTAAGAAGCATCCGCGAAAGGATTTGCCTCCTCCAGCCAATCGCCGGCTTGAGGGGGCATCTCCTCCACTTTGACATATTTAACCGTGCCGTCGACTTCCCAAGTATCGACGATGGCCATGATGACGGCATCGTTCGGCCGTTCATGCGTGAGCTTCGTCTGTCGAGCCGAGCTGCCTGTGGCATAAAGCACCACCTCGCCCAGGCCCGCCCCGACAGCATCGGAGGCGACGACATAACCATCGGCGTCTTCATTGTCGATGGTTAGGCGGCGGACGACAAGAAATCTGAGTCCATCCAGCGACGGTTCTTTGCGGCTTGCGACCAGCGTACCGACGACTCTACCTAGTAACATGTGATTTATCGTATTCGATTCGAAGTCTTTGATTCATAACGGGCGCTCGTGCGCCCAACCAATGACTTTGAATTCGAAAATCACTCGCTCGGCGTCCGGCCGAGAGGTAGCGTGGTATCCACGTTGGCATGCGGACGTGGGATGACGTGGACCGAGACCACTTCGCCGACGCGCTCGGCGCCGCGCGTGCCGGCTTCGACGGCGGCTTTCACCGCGGCGACATCGCCACGAACGATGGCGGTTACAAAACCGCCACCGGTCTTCTCGTAGCTAACCAGCTCGACCCGGGCAGCTTTGACCATGGCATCCGATGCCTCGACCATCGCGGCGAAACTCCGGCATTCGATCATACCCAATGCTTCAGTTGTCATATTACTCTCCTTGAAGGTGGTTGTTCTGAACAACAGGTTGCCAAGTTGCCCCGACAGCTTTCAGAAAGAATCCATTTTCGGTCGCGGCTTCTCGGCAACGGAGAAATTGTTTTTATCATCGATAATTCCAACCGGCAAATGTCGGCGTGTAGGGCCAGTATCATTCGGAGCGTTTGGACGGCATTTCTCGACCGCCGACGCTCTCAATGGCGTCTACTGCTGCCTGGTATCCGGCCATGATATCTCGTTCTTCGCCACCTAAATATACCCGGCCGAAGCTGCCGAAAGCTCGCACTTCCAGGATATTGAGGTCCGCTTTTTTCTCCGCCTCATTGGCGGCCAAAGCGGCATAAGCGGCCGGTTGTACTTCCATCACGTACAGGGTTTGTTCGGCCAGAATCATGTGTCCATGACGCATCCGGTTGATCAACTGTACCTGGTGTGGGTCCATATTGCGGATGATTTGGCTGGATACCACCTTGGGCTTGAGTCGATCTTCGACTTTAAGATCCAAAGCGTCGAGAATGGCTGCTCCGGCAGCGCGCACCTCGGCCTGGCTTTCCGAATGGACTTCCAAAAGACCGTACAAACGCTCGACGATCTGCATGCCAGGCTTGACGGCCGTGGATTTCAGAGCGATATCGGTGATGCGGTTGATTTCGATCCCCGGGGAAATCTCAATCCACAATGAGGCATCGTTCGGCAGCGGCAAAAAACCCCGGGCTACTGTGCCCAAAAAGGCTGAATGTTGCGATTGTAGACTGTCTAAAAATACGTAACTTCGAAGCTCAACAGACACGATAAAACGCTCCTTATGATTGGGTGGCTTCTTTGGCAATACGAATGCCGGCGCTGGCGCCCAAACGCGTTGCCCCGGCGGCGATCATGGCCTTGGCGTCTTCGTAACTACCAACGCCTCCGGCCGCTTTTACGCCCATGACCGGTCCGATAACCCGGCGCATCAAGGCAACGTCGTGGACTGTTGCGCCTCCCGGTCCGAAGCCAGTGGAAGTTTTGACATAATCTGCGCCGGCCGATTTTGATAATTGGCAGGCCACCACTTTCTCTTCGTCGGTTAATAAGGCTGCCTCGATGATGACTTTCACCAGTGAATTTCCAGCATGAGCAGCGCGCACAACCGAAGCGATATCTTCATAGACGACTTTGTAATCTTCTGACTTTAGGGCACCGATATTGATGACCATGTCGATTTCGCGGGCGCCGTCGCGGATAGCCTGTTGGGTTTCAAAGGCCTTTACAGTGGCTGGCGTGGCTCCTAAGGGGAAGCCCACAACCGTGCAGACAGGGACATTCGAACCCTTCAACAATTGAGCCGATAACTTCACGTGGGCCGGATTGACGCAAACGGAAGCGAATTGGTAAGTGCGGGCTTCATAACAAAGTTGGGCGATTTGGTCCTGGCTGGCATCTGGTTTGAGCAACGTATGGTCGATGAGATGGGCAATGTCACTGTTCTGAGGCCGAGTACCAATGGTGGCCGAAAGACGATCCGCCCCAGCCCGGACTACACGATCGACCTGTTGCGTACAATTTTCAGCGCAGGAGCCATCGTTGCAATTACAGCTAGGTGCATCAACCTTAGGCTGGTTCAGGCGCAATAAGACTTCCCGGGTAACTTCCTCTATAACTCGTTCAACAGTGGCCTGATCGTATTTTTTCATCCGCCTGATTTCTTCATATAACGATCGCCAATGGCATCGATTTTGTCGACCCGGCGACCGTGACGGCCGCCGCCAAATTCGGTGGCCAGCCAGGTCTGGACGAGTTGACCGGCAAGATTTTGGCCGATTAAGCCGGCGCCCAAGGTTAAAACGTTGGCATTATTATGTTCGCGACTGTTGACGACCGTAGCCTGATCATAGCACATTGCGGCCCTTATGCCCGGCACCTTATTGGCTACCATGCAGCTGCCAATGCCGGCTCCATCGACGATGATGCCTCGCCAGGCCTGGCCATTGGCTACCGTGCGGGCCACGGCGTAGGCGAAGTCGGGATAGTCAACGGATTCGGGGCTGTGAGTTCCACAGTCGATGATGCCGTAACCGGCAGCCGCCACGACCCCCTTTAGTTTTTCTTTCATATCATAGCCGCCGTGATCGGCGCCCAGGGCAACGACTGGTTGGTTTGCATTTGAGCCGGAACCGCTAAAGCGCGACGTCTGACCAGTGTCTGGTATATGCTCGATTGAAGGATTTTGTCCAAGAGTTGCTTGTTCTTCTTCAATTAGCTTGATTTTTCGCTCTAAAGCTATCTGCCTGGCTAAGGGGGTGACGATGGCCCCTGTTGGGATGGTATGGATTGAATCAGGCGATAAATCGCTGATTGTTTGCTCGTTCACGATCGGTCGGCGAGGCCGTTCACCCATGGTGCGGGTCACCACTTTTCTCACCATTGCGGCTATATTCTCTTCGCTAGTGTTCATGGCCAACAGGCTTACTTAACTGATATTATGAGCGTTATGTTGTACCAATCCCCAATTATCAGGTCCCCAATATATGATCCAGGCCTTGCCCACAATATCGTCCCGCGGCAAAAAAGACCAATTGTGGGAATCGCTTGAGTTATTACGATTGTCTCCCAAGACGAAAAATTGGTCTTCGGGAACGTCCCAGGTACCGGTATAGCCTGGTTGGGCGTTGATATAAGGTTCGTCGAGAGGGACGCCGTTCACATGGACGACGCCATCCGAGACTTCAATATGATCGCCTGGCAAACCGATCAACCGTTTGATGAAGTCACGGCTGCGGTCGTTGGGAAAATGTAGAACGATAATGTCGCCCCGATCAGGTTCGTTTAAATAATAGCTCAGCTTATCGATAATAACGTATTCCCCCTCTTCGAGGGTAGGCAGCATGCTATAGCCTTCAATTCGGAAGCGGCCGGTAGCGGTGTTTACCAGCCAAAAGATGAACAGCGTCAATAGCAGCGTCTCGACGATTTCCCTGACGAGGACTTCTCGAGGTTGTTTGGTTTCTCTATTGTCTGTGGTTGGGGTCTGGGCTGGGGGTGTAACCACTTGTGCCCCTTCCTGATCCATGTATGCCTCCGACGGTCGTTAACGTGAATCGAATTATAGTCAAGGGGTGGTACTCCGGCAATGGAGGCTTAACAATATGAAGCGTAGGCTAAGGTATTGTTGGTTGAACGCTTGAATTTTATGCCCTGGCACACTATAATTTTGGTTGTTGTGGGCCGTTAGCTCAGCCTGGCAGAGCAGGTGACTTTTAATCACTTGGTCACAGGTTCGAATCCTGTACGGCCCACCAGAGGTAGAAA
>JAHEJP010000180.1:6815-10208 GCA_024638855.1 Chloroflexota bacterium | reverse complement strand
GCGCCTCATCTTGCTCATCCAAATAATAAGCAACTTCAGTCGCTACCTTCGTATTGATTCCCCCCAATACATAGTGATCGTATACCTCAAAAAAATAGTATCTTAAATCAGTAATCACCAGCCAGGTCATGAAAACAACCAGGAATGCGGTGACAATCAATCGTTGGCGAGGCCAAGTAGATGCCAACCATTTGGTTGTTTCAGCTAAAGGCACGGCAACCAGGATGGCCACGAAGGGTGCAGCCAGGACGTAGCGCTGGGAGGCCGGCGCATCCAAGCTCAAGCCACCGGTAATGATGACGGCTGCTATGGGTAGAAGAATGAGGATATGGCTCAATTTGGGCCGGATTACGAGCCACAATGTGCCCAACAGGAATAATCCGGCCGCAGCAGCCTGCAACAACGGAGAGCCAGGATTATACCAATGACGTAGGGGTAAGTGGGTAAAACCAAGGGAACTAGCCACTATCTGATCCAAAATGATCATAAAGGCTGGTTTGTTTTCAGTAACAACCTTTTCTTCCAGCCAGCCATCAAAGATGGTCACCCGTTGGTAAGGCGCTTTGAATTCGGCCGGGTGCCTGACAAAAGTGAAAATAAGGGGCAGTGCGACGACGACGGTGACAAAGGCGGCCACTATCAAATCAGGCAATCTACTCTTGAATCGTTGGCGGTCGAAGAAGAAGGCGAGGACAAACCAAAAGAGAAGGAGAGCAGGATAGATACGGATACTCACATAGAAGTACTGGCCAAGTCCAAGAGCCAATCCGGCAATCAAGAAACTCAAGCGCCGGCCGGTTTTCCAACCATGCCATAATCCGGCCGTGATGACGACAGCAAAGAAGCCATCCCATATATTGTTGAGACCGATCCGGCTGAAATGAATATGGTAGTGAAAGACCGACAGAAAGATGGCCGATAGGAGCGCTGACCTTCTATCAAACAATGTTCGAGCCAAAATGAAAACGGCCACAACAGTAAGTGCACCGCCGATGGCAGAAATGAGTCTCAGGCCAGCGACGTTCTGGCCCAAAAATGCAATACCCAGGCTCTGCAAAGCAAAATATAGGGTTGGAAAGGAGAACCAACCCAATGTGAGGACATTGTTGGCATCACCATGCAAATATTGAACGGCCATCAGGCCGGCCGAACCTTCGTCTCCTGAAAGTGTCGTCGGTATTGATCCCAGAGCTATGACCCGCAGCAGTAAAGCCACCACAAAAAGCATGGCGATGGCGATCAAATCCTTTTTATCAAACTTGACAGCATCTTTCTCGCTTGCGCCGCCGCCGGCAAGACTGTAGCCGCCGCCAATGGCGAAAAAGACGGCCAATATCCAGGATAGAAGAGATATAGGCAGATTGATGGCTTTAAGCTCATCTCCGGCAGCAAGAGAAGCCAACAAGGCAAAACAAGGCGCCAAAAATAATAGAATCAGCTGGCTTTTCGTGAGGTTAAAATAGCGGCAGATTCGGGAGACCTGGATAATGATCCACGAAGGTAGCTGGCGGTCGGCCATCAAGTAGGCAGCCAGACCAAAGGAAACCAGGCCGATCAAGACCATTAGAACGGCCAACCATCGTAGGTGCTGGTAAACATCACCGTAGACAACTTGCCCTAGGACAACTAAAAGCAGACCACCGATCAATAAAATGGCGATGGGGGCAGATCGTTTATCGGATAAGGACAGACCTTCTTCCACAATGCCGATTATCGTTCATTTGATCTTAACGATCAATTCACGCCCATTTTGACCAAAAACAGCACTGAACGAGTGCTCGTTTCTTTGTTCATCCAGTCCATTGTGGTTCAATGTGACAAGGGTGTTAAAATCAAGTGAATGCAGGCCGAAATTCATGAATTGATACAAGAAATACATAATAGCCCGGGAAAAGTCGTGATCGTGACTGCCGGCGCTGGAACCCAGGCCTTAGCCTGGTTGCTTGGCGTTGCTGGAGCAAGTCGCACCTTGATAGAAGCGATCATCCCTTATGATGAATCGTCTTTCAACGATTTTTTGGGTAGGGCGCCTAGGAAATATGTTGCCGCCAGGACGGCCAAGTTGATGGCAGGCCAAGCCGTAAAGAGAGGCCGGAAACTGAGACATGGCACTGACTATGTAGTCGGCCTGGCATGTTCAGCAACGATCATCACAGATAGGCCAAAAAAAGGTGGACATCGAGCTCATGTCGCGACTTGGGCAGGCCATGGCGTTACATCTTACAGTCTACATCTAAAAAAAGGGGTTCGCGATCGAAACGGAGAAGAGGAGATGGTCAGCCGTCTCATGCTTAATGCGCTGGCCGAAGCCTACGGTATAAAGAAACGCGTATCCATGCCCCTGCTCGATGGCGATTATTTTGAATTCTCTGAAAGCAATCTGGCGGAGGCTGTAACCCATTTATTCCAGGGTAAAACTGAGTTCATAGCAATAGAAGATGATGGCTGTCTTTCCAAAGATATGAATCCTCCGGCTGTGCTGGCCGGTTCTTTCAACCCACTGCACGAAGGCCATCTTGAGCTGGCTGGGGTCGCATCAGTAATCCTTGGCCAAGAGGTTGTATTTGAATTGACTGCCGTGAACGCCGATAAACCCGCCTTGAATAGGGACGAAACATTGATCCGAATGTTGCAGTTCGCCGGCCGTTATTCAGTCATCGTCAGCAACGCACCTACTTTTGTGTCCAAATCGCGGCTTTTCGCAAATACGAAATTCGTCGTCGGCTATGATACGGCCGCCCGTCTATTACAACCACGATTTTACTCCGACAGTTACGAACAAATGTTAAGCGCCCTGGCCGAAATTCGCGACAATGGCTGCAGCTTCCTCGTTGCCGGCCGATCCGATGAACAAGAAATCTATCGCGATGCGGCTACCGTTTCCCCGCCAAGAGAATACCAGGATATGTTCAACATCATTCCTACCCAACTCTTCCGACGAGATATTTCCTCAACCAAACTTCGCTCTATAAGCTCGAAGCGTTAAGCGCAAGCCAACAACCTTAACTTGACATAAATAAACATTCTTATCTAGTTGGTTGAGTTTACTATCTCAAGCTTTTCCAATTCGTCAACGGCCGCGCTTAGCACGTCGAACCCCCCCTGCCAGAACTCATAAGAGCGAATATCAATGCCGGCCTTACCTAAAAGGTGGATCGGGGTGTCCGATCCACCAGCAGCCAATAGATCGAGATAGCGAAGTTTAAATGCTTCACCTTCTTCGAGATATTGCTGGTAAAGTGATAAGACGAGCAACTGGCCAAAGGCGTAAGCATAAACGTAAAATGGCATGTGATATATATGAGGGATCACGATCCATTCAATATTAAATTCATCGCTGATTTCCACAGAATCGCCAAATTGATCGGCCAGGTTTTCCGCGTAAATCGCCGA
>JAHEJP010000180.1:0-6715 GCA_024638855.1 Chloroflexota bacterium | reverse complement strand
AAACACTGGTGTATTAGTACGACAGGTTTCTAATAGAAGGTCGACAACATCATCCGGTATGTCATTGGCCAAGTTTCGAACCGCTAGTGGCGAATTGTACTTTCTCAAACTTACGTTCTCACTTTCCCAATCGCGGATGCGGTATTGGTAAATTTGACCCAACACAGCCTTATCTCGTTCATAAACCCTGAATAACTCCTGGTAAGAAGCCTCTCGTAGATCAGGATCTGGGTGGCGAAAGTAAACGGCGAGTTCATCTCGCGTCAGTTCCTGTTCCTCTCCCTCGAGCAGCAGGTTGAATGTGTACCGGTCAGTGATGGTGCTATGCAGAGTCAGCAAGGCCGCCGGACCATTCACATCTTTCAAGTTGATGACCCTTTCCTCAGCTTCTGTCAACGTATGCGGGCGTTCGCGACGCAGGCTCTCTAGCCAATAGTGGTAATCTCCGGAGGATTGTTGAAGATGGGACGCTGGTTCATCGGCCAGGTTCTTCCACCACAATTCAAAGAAAAGCGTTCGGTTCTGGGCTGATGCGGCTAATTGTTGGACACTTGCCAGGTTGGTTTGTGTGGTTTGATCCTGTGTATCGGCCGCGAATCGCAGACTACTGTAGCCATATAGCCTGCTAATGAGCCGAGTTAGCTCTTCATAGGCCTGTAAAATCGCCAAGAATTCCTTGGCATCTAGATCAGATGACAATATCCCACGATACCCTTCGAACAACTGTAGCGTCTGCTCAACCTGCTCACGGGCAGACCTCATCTCCGGTGAACCAAAATCTGGAAATAGCCCGTCTAGACTCCAATGTTCCTGTTGGTATCCAACGTCAACCACGATTATCTCCTTCTTTGGACGATTTTACTTACCTGGCGTAATTTGACGATACTGTCTGGAGGGTAGTATCCTTTTATTAGGCTTAGGTTTGCATACACCAATGAATTCTTGCCAACCAAGCAGCCCGGATTGAGCACAGCGTTACAACCCGTTTGAACCCCATCCCCCAGGATAGCACCCAATTTTGCCAGGCCTGTATCAAATTCTTCGCCTTCGATAGTTATTTTAATCGATGACCTTTTACCGCTTGCCTCATCTTTCTCGCTCACGAGTGTCAAGTTGCTTAGCTTGGTACCCGCACCTAAATTGACGCCGGATCCAATGATGCTGTCGCCAACATAATTGAAGTGAGCAGCAACGGCTTTATGCAAAAAAAGACTATTCTTGGCCTCGCTAGCATGTCCAAGGATGCTGCCTGGCAGCATAATGACGTTGTTGCGGATGAAAGCGCCATGACGTATCAGAACACCTTCACCGATGTAAGCCGGGCCTTCAATGTAGGCACCCGGATTAACAATGGCCCCGCGACCGATGTAAACCGGTTTGTCGCTCAGGTATGCCCCTGGCATGACATTTCCCAATATCGTTCGCTTTCCGCCAAGCATCTGATTCAACTTTTCAGCCAAGTGTGCGATCGCTTGCCATACGAACTCACAACCATCAAAAAAATCGGCTTTTAGAGGATCTCTCAAATCAAAAAATTCTTTGGGTTGGAGCATACTATTCTACCTATATCGGGATCACATAATTCCTAAGGTTTCCTGGATTGCCGGAGTCAACTCAACTAAGAAATCATGCACGGGCTCCAAAGCTAAACCGATCAAAGCCCAAACCAGGAAGAAATCCCAGCGAATGTAAGGGTTAATGGCGAATCGTCTTCCCGTATAATCCCAGGGACACCTGCCGGTAAGCCTCGCGATTAGCCACCCGCTCACCAATTCAACGATTGTGAAACCCAGTGACCATATCAAAGCCCTGAGAACAAGTGGATAATCACGGATCAGGTCATGAACTGGTTCATAGAAAATCGCCAGAGAACCATAAATGGGAAACATCCACAGATAGGTCGTGCCTACCAGTCGCCAATCACGACGGGGAATACTATCAGTCAATGCCGTAAATACAACCTCCCCGCACCAGCCGCCTAGGCCAAAGAGTACAAAACGGATCAGCATGGCTTCAAAAACCTATCAATGGGTGAATCAACCGGGACACACCTGTACGATACCCCAGGATGACTCATCGCTCCAATTAATAAACAATGTTGTGATTAACGAGGCTCCACCAGAATTTTTATCGCTGTCCTTTCTTGATCATCTATCAATACTTCGGTGAATGCTGGTACGCAGACCACGAAGACATCCTCTTCAGCTAGATATCCAGTGGCGATTGCTATGGCTTTTACCGCTTGATTGACAGCCCCTGCACCAATTGCTTGCACCTCAGCACGACCAGATTCCCGTACAACACCTGCAATAGCGCCGGCTACGGATGCTGTTCGTGATCGAGCAGAAACCTTGATAATACTCATGCTTGCCTCCGTAGGATGTAAGGACTTAAGTGCCTGGTCGGAGGGAACTATGATTCCCCAGTGAAGGGCATTCTAGTCTGTCTCCTGGCTTATTGTCAAGGAATTATCTCAAATCAATGATAAATCGCGATCACTGCTACCAAAATCGCCAATGCACGACCTTGCATAAATGGCTTCTTTATTAACTACCTTCTGTCTCACAATTCGGCTAACAGGTTAGTATCGTCGGGTTCAAAATCATTAGCTCAAACCCGTATATGTGCTGTGAGCCACCTATATAGTGCCCATCCCTTCCACTAAAATTCATGTCAAGGAAAAAAACTTAAAAAAATCTAAATTTTAAGGTTCAGCCTTTCTAAAAAAAACAAACCTTTTAAGAAAGTTTACGTCAACTTTCATTGCATTGGCTCTGCCACTCTGTTAGAATGAATCACGGTTAAAGGAGTGGTACCGTTGCACGATTTTCTACTGGCGGCGTCTTGATGAATTTGGAAGTGGCGACCAGCCGTCAGTATCGGATAGATGCCTAGCACCTGTCCGGGATGTAGGTCGAAGCCAGATCGGATGCCTTGCACCCAGATCAATGTCAATTCGTAAACCTGCATTTTATAGAGGTTGCTTGCCAGCCCAGCTGCGTTAACCGGCAGCTGGCAAAGGCGCAAGTAAGCGTATACCCTAGGAGCCTTTTGGGGTAAGACAACGGTAGTACCACAATAACATATCAGAATAAAACGCTTTGTAAAGCGCTAGGTTTCGGTTGCCTATTTGAGGCAGCTGAGGACTAAAAAGGGTGGATACAACCGATGATGAATGCTGAATCTGCTTGGAAAGCAACACTCGGAGAACTGGAATTACAAATGACAAGAGCCACTTTTAACACTTGGTTGAAGGATGCCCGGCTCTTGGCCAGCGATCAGGAAGAATATGTCGTGGGCGTGCGCAATGATTACGCTAAGGATTGGTTGGAAAACCGACTGAGTGAAACGATTGCCAGGACGCTGACGTCTCTAGCCGGCAAGCCTGTAACAGTACGATTTGTAGTCTGGTCCGACGAGTTGATCAACCCGGCTCCGCCTGTGATGAATAACGGCAAGAGTCGGAGTCACAGGCCTGATTTTACGTTGGATGGCATACAAAATGGTCACCTAAATGTACGCTATAAATTCGACACTTTTGTCGTTGGTCCCAGCAATCGTTTGGCTCATGCTGCAGCACTCTCGGTAGCCGACCAGCCTGGTTCTGCTTATAACCCCCTATTTATCTATGGTGGCGTTGGATTAGGTAAAACGCACCTTCTCCATGCCGTTGGACATCGTTGTACCGAGATGGGCTATAATGTCCGCTGCGTATCATCAGAAACATTTACAAATGAACTGATACAGTCTATTCGTGGCCAAAATATGGCCGAGTTTCGTGAACGATATCGGACTTTGGATGTTTTTCTCATCGACGACATTCAATTCATAGCAGGGAAAGAAAGTACGCAGGAAGAATTGTTTCACACCTTCAACGACCTTCATAGCCGTGGGAAACAGGTGATTCTGTCTAGCGATCGCCCTCCCAAAGCAATGGTCACTCTGGAAGAACGACTTCAATCTCGCTTTGAATGGGGCTTGATGGCTGATATCCAGTTGCCCGATACTGAAACAAGGCTGGCGATTTTGAGAGCAAAGGCTGAATCTTGTGGCGTCGAAGTTCCTGACGTCGTTCTCAACACCATTGCCCACCATGTTCGTAAAAACATCCGTGAGTTGGAAGGGGCTCTAAACAAAGTAATTGCCTACGCTCAATTGACAGACAGCCCGATAGACGAACAACTCGCCAATATGGCTTTATCCGAAATCATGCAACGGCCGGAAAAGGTGACGATCAAACAAGTCATTGCGACAGTTGCCAGCTACTATCGCATTACGACTGATGCCCTTTGGAGTAGCAGCCGAAGCAGGACCATTGCATTTCCACGCCAGGTTGCCATGTATCTCGCCCGTACTGAGACGGGACTCTCATACCCACAGATAGGCGAACATTTAGGCAATCGCGATCACACGACAATTCTTTACGGCTTCGACAAAATCAAAGAGTTGTTAGAAACTGACGAAAGCGTCCGGAGAGCCGTTTTGGAGATTAAGGCCATACTTTACGATTCAGTACCTGCTTGATACAACCCCCATATATGGGGGATTGTCCAATGTTATCTATAGATAGCCGGTTACAGAATGTAGCCGGCTTTTTGTTTTTCTGGGGATAACTGGGGGAAACCTGTGGAAAAAGACTATTTTTAGTGGAGAACTCTAGTAGACTGATTCAAGCCCTTTTTATAAATAAAACCATATGTGGGGGGCATGATTAATATCTTTCTACATGTACCGTAATATTTCGCCAATTGTCCTGTTTGTCGATTTTACTAAACATAAGCAACTATCCAGCTTGCCAGATTTGCTCCACAATGTTTTAAAAGCATCTGCAGGAAAATTCAGCTACATGTGGGTCAACTCGATGGCTACTTCCGTATGCAGGGCTATCATTGGACTTATACACATATCAACAGGCCCTACTAAGACTACGATCTAATATATATGTTATTCGAATATATCTATGGATAAATCTAAAAGAAACAGAAACCCAGAGATTAGGATTCCGCAGTAACTTAGACGGTTCAATGTTGACTTTCAAGATTTTTTCCGGCAACAGCTCCGGTTTTCTGAAATGCACCTTGTTAGAACCATTTTAATTGATATGTGTCGGTGGGTCTGCGAACAAGCTGTCAGGCAGTCTGTTAACAAGCCTTTCATGCACCTTCGCCGGTTTCTGTTCTTCAATTTTAAACCACGACACACTATAATGGAACGATGCATTTAGACGAAGTGTTATCCGGGCTACGAATGAACAAAAGCTTTATGAGCCAGGTTGAAGCTTGGGAGCGATTACCCGCTCGAATCCCACGGGTGCAGGATATGCCTGTTACTATTCCTTCCAAGATCAGGATGGGTCTTAGCAGGCAAGGAATCGATCGCCTCTACGAGCACCAGGCTGTAACCATAAAAAAGGTTTGTCAGGGCGAGAATGTAGTGGTCGCAACGGCCACTGCGAGCGGAAAATCACTCTGTTATACAATTCCTGTCTTGCAGAGGTCCTTGACGAATCCTGCTTCAAGGGCATTGCTTCTATTTCCAACAAAAGCATTGGCCCACGATCAACAGGCGGAAACGAAGAAGCTAATCGAACTTGGTGAGTTGCCTGTGGGGATCAGTAGTTACGATGGAGATACGCCAAGAAGCCGGCGAAGGCAAGTACGCAACGCCTCAGGAATCCTCATTAGCAACCCCGATATGTTGCATGCCGGAATCTTGCCCCAGCATACGGCCTGGCGACAATTATTCAGTAATCTTGAATTCGTGGTCATAGATGAGATTCACGCTTATCGAGGCGTATTTGGCAGTCATGTCGCAAACGTGATACGTCGGTTGCGGCGCCTGTGTCAATTTTACGGTAGTTCGCCGCAATTCATCTGTTGTTCGGCGACCATCGCCAATCCCCAAGAACATGCTGAGCGTTTAGTTGAAGTACCTTTTAGTCTGGTTGATGAAAGCCAAAACGGCGCACCCTCAGGAGAAAAGAACTTCATCCTCTATAACCCGCCGATTGTGGATGAGGAATTGGGATTGCGGCGTAGCTCGCTCTTGGCAGCTAATGATGCAGCGACCTCATTTTTGGCTGGTGATGTACAGACAATTGTCTTTGCCAGGGCGCGGCAGAGCGTTGAATTGTTGTTGACGTATTTACAAGATGAGATGGATGCTCTAGGAGTCGATCGTGAATCTGTCGTCGGTTACAGGGGTGGTTATTTACCTTTGGAACGCCGTTCTATTGAGCGAGGATTGCGTGAAGGCATCGTCCGCGGTGTTGTGGCCACCAATGCCTTAGAATTGGGCATCGATATCGGCCGCTTATCAGCTGCTATCTTAACTGGCTACCCGGGCTCTGTCGCTTCAACTTGGCAGCAGGCTGGGCGCGCCGGAAGGCGTAGCGAACGATCTGCTGCGATTATGATTGCCGGTGGCAGTCCGCTAGATCAATTCATTTGCCAACATCCTCGATACCTATTCGGCCGGTCGCCGGAAAACGCGTTGTGTAATCCGGATAATTTGCGCATCATGATTAGACATCTGGGTTGCGCGGCCTACGAGTTGCCTTTGCGAAAAGGAGAAACGTATGGAGGCTATGGGCTGGTCGATGAACTGTTGGAACACCTGGTCGAGGAAGGCGAATTGTATGCGACAGGTGAACAGTATCATTGGTTGGCAGATGGGTTGCCGTCTCACCGCTTTTCCTTGCGAACCAGCGGCAATG
>JAHEJP010000546.1 GCA_024638855.1 Chloroflexota bacterium | reverse complement strand
GACGAGGAGGGTGCACGAATCTAAGCGAACTCAAAGCAGGTAAGGTGCCGGCGGCCAAGGTTCTAGCCTCAAGCTGGCTGCCAGCGCTGATATTCCAGCTAGAGGAGACGGCAACAATGAGGAGGCTGCCGATAGAGTGAACTGGCGTTCAAGAAAGCACAAGCCTTGAACGGTGGTTCGAAAGGCAACGGCGCCAGGAAGCTGGCAAGCCGAGCGAATAAGATGGTGATCTAGGATCACCAGGGAAAGGAGAAAATAATGAAGATCGGCGTAAATACCTGGGTTTGGACTGCGCCCTTAACAACAGATGATTTGAAGAACCTAGTGCCACATGTGGCCAAAGCCGGATTCGATTGGATTGAATTTCCCCTTGAGGAAATAAAAGGCTTTGATTACGCAGAAGCGGCCGCCTTGGTATCGGATTATGGATTAGGTGTGAGTACATGTGTAGCCATGGGGCCAGACCGCGACCTCATACATGAAGATCCTGCTATTCGCCAAAGTGGCATGAAGTATATTCGCGAGTCGATTGTCGCTTCTCAAGCGATTGGTTCGCCAAATTTGGTGGGACCCATCTATTCGGCCGTGGGTCGGACTTGGCAAGCTACCCTAGAAGAACGAGCCCGAGATCTGGATCTATTAGTGAATAATCTAAAGCCTTTAGCCGAATATGCCGGGGACCATGGCGTTAAGTTAGGACTAGAACCGCTCAATCGCTTTGAAACTAGTTTCATCAACCTGGCCGACCAGGTCCTAGAAGTTGTGGATAGAGTTGACCATCCTGCCTGCCAGGTGATGCTAGACACATTTCATATGAATATCGAGGAAAAATCAGTCGGCGATGCGATTAAGAAAGTAGGCCCCCATTTAATCCATCTACACGCATGTGAAAATGACCGGGGTGCACCCGGTTCGGGCAATGTGGCGTGGGATGAGGTGGCGGCAGCCTTGAACGACATTAACTACGATGGCCCTGTCGTCATCGAATCTTTCACGGCCAAGGTAAAATCGATTGCCAAGGCCGCGGCCATCTGGCGACCATTAGCCGTCAGCCAGGACGCCTTGGCTGCGGATGGTCTGGCCTTCCTAAGGGACCTGTTAACGTGAGCTGATGCCCGGCTCTTATGCCAGGAATAGGGCATGCAGCATTTGTAATTAAGGCAGAAAAATGGCCAAAACAATCGTCGTCATCGGCGCACTGGATACCAAAGGACCAGAATTCGCCTTCGTGAAGGAGGCTATTGAAGACCGCGGGCATGAGGCGATGGTGATCAATACAGGCGTTGTGGGTGAATCTCACTTTGAAGCTGAAATCACGGCCGAACAGGTCGCAGCAGCTGGTGGCAGCAGCCTTGAGAAATTACGCGAAAAGGCCGACCGTGGCGATGCCATCGCGGTCATGACTGACGGTGTAGCGGCAATCATCCAAGCCCTGTTTACCGACGGAAGGGTTGACGGGGTCTTCGCTATGGGTGGATCAGCCGGAACAATCATCGGAACATCGGCCATGCGTGCCCTGCCAGTTGGCGTGCCAAAAGTGATGGTTAGCACATTGGCGGCGGCCGATACAGGACCTTATGTCGGCACTCGGGATGTGGTCATGTTTCCATCGGTCGTCGACGTCGCCGGAGTTAACCGGATTAGCGCCCGTATATATGCTAATGCTGTTGGCGCAATCATTGGCATGGTCGAAACAACCGCACCCGAAATAGAGGAAAAACCGTTGATCGCCGCTTCCATGTTTGGCAATACGACAATCCTGGTAGACCGATGCCGCGAAATCCTGGATGGCCAAGGGTATGAAGTTCTGGTCTTTCACGCGACTGGGACCGGCGGTAGGACCATGGAGAGCCTCATCGCCGATGGATTTTTTGCTGGCTCACTGGACGTCACCACGACCGAGTGGGCTGACGAGCTGTTAGGCGGGGTCTTGTCGGCCGGTTCTGAAAGGCTGGATGCCGCTGCGATCCAGGGAATCCCCCAGGTAGTCGCTCCTGGCTGTGTCGATATGGCTAACTTCTGGGCTCGAGATACCGTTCCGGCGAAATATGACGGCCGGCTCTTTTACCAATGGAATCCCAATGTGACCTTGATGCGCACCACGCCCGAAGAAAACGCGAAAATTGGCCGCATTTTGGCCGAAAAGGTGAATGCAGCGAGTGGACCGGCAGCCTTCTTTCTGCCACTAAAGGGTGTCTCTATGCTGGATTCACCAGGCAAGGAATTCTGGTGGCCCGAAGCCAACCGGGCATTATTTGATGCGATTAAGGGGAATGTCAAGCCGGGCATCCCGGTAATTGAATTGGATAACAATATTAACGATGTCGCCTTCGCCGAGGCCGTAACGGCGAAGCTATTAAAATTCTTGGAATAACAGTAGTTGGGCTGGAAAAACCTGGTTATTAGGTTTTAGAAGGTCATTACCTGACCAGGGTGAAAAGCCAAAAAGGATAAAAACCATGCCATTTATTGCCCGAGAAGAAGCTATAAGTCGCTTGCGCGGCAGTATCGCCGAGGGCAAGCCCATAATCGGTGCCGGGGCCGGCACCGGTATTTCGGCCAAATTTGCAGAGCGCGGGGGCGTTGATCTGATCATCATCTATAATTCCGGCCGCTACCGGATGGCCGGACGAGGGAGCTTGGCCGGTCTCTTATCTTACGGCGACGCTAACGCCATTGTGGTTGAGATGGCCGGGGAGGTATTGCCGGTTGTCCAAGATACCATGGTGCTGGCTGGGGTAAATGGCAC
>JAHEJP010000545.1 GCA_024638855.1 Chloroflexota bacterium | reverse complement strand
CTTGGGGAAGCGGCCGGCAGCGGACCAACTGATAACCTGCCTCCTGAAAAAATATCGCGAGTAGGGCTATACCCCTGCACCCCACATAAATGATCAAATCATTCAAATCACCAAATCAATAAGCATCACTGTCCGCCTCGCACACACCACACATAGCGCGAACTGCTCTTACCAATGTCGCTCACGTGACCGTAGAAGATGTAGATGTCCCAAGCGTTACTGGTAACGTTGGCGTGGCTAGTAGACGACCAGTAGTAGGACGCCTGCACGCCCGTGAAGGGGTCGCCCTCAGTCCATTGGCCAGTGCCAGCGGTGTTAGGCAAGGCGGGACCCCAAACGCCATAGTGAACAAGGCTCTGCAATTCCTTGATATTAGCCAAACCCCAGTCGCCTGCCCCGGATCCGTCGGTAAGTCCACAACTCCCATCTGCCAAAGTGTTGCAGTCACTCAAGGCATCTGCCCACGCTCTTTGGCCAAAGCAATTGGCATTTTTCATCCAGATCAGCCCTGTCAAGCGATCACGCACCATGCCGTCGCCGTTGTCTCTGAATCGTGGATTGGGCCAGGCTACACCTTTCTCCAAATCCCCATCATCTCCCGTTGAATAAGATGCCTTCTGTCCGGTCTTCTCAACAGGTGCGGGAGGTGCTGGTGATCCACTTTGATCATCGAACAGTGGGATAACAACAACCTTGTTTTGTGCTGCTGCCAAGGAAACAGAAAAAAGAAACACAACCAAAGATAAAAACCACAATCGCCTGCTAGATGTCTTCTTCTTGAAGAATACCATCTCTAATCTCCTTTCAAATATAGGTTGAACTTCCACCAGCGCATAGCAGAACTGTTGATGTCATCCCTTAATTTACAGTCTGAGCGTCTATTTGCCTAGTACACAATAGGGGGGTTGGACGAAAAAAGCTGAGCCGAAGCTCGGCAGTGTTTTTCCTGGCCACAATTTTCAGTAGGTGGTTACAAAGGTGTTACAGTAGAGATTAAAGTATGGAATACTCACTCAGTCCATCAGGTCAACAGAGCTGTTCGCCCGTCAGCTTCAGCGATTGGTTAGGTGAAATTGTAGTGAACTAATCAATATTATCCATTCCTATGTAGAATCTCCTACTTCTATATCTCTGGCATTGTAATAACTGAAACTCCAGAGAGTGACTATTGCTGGAGATAATATGAGGTTAGGAATATATGATCTAATTGTAATTACTCCAGCGTATACAGAATATATCCCAGCTATTAGCAACATAACTCCAACTAATATAGTAGGTAGAAGAATCCATTTACGTTCTAATGGTTCTCTGTCTGCCCATATCAACATGCATCCCCAGGAAAATGCCACAGCACTCATAAGTCCCATAGGATAAACATAGGATGGAACTCCCATTCTCTCTGGAATTAGCACAAGAATTGCAATTATGAAATCACCAATGGCACCTGCCCAATAACTGATGCGTAACCATTTGACTTTGTTTTTCATATAATTTCCATTCTTAGATAATTTCGCCTAACGGCCGAGCAGATGTGTCGCCAATGTTTAACCTTGCGCACTCATCACTGAAAAACCAACGAAGCTGTTTGCCCGGTCCGGCTACAGCGCTTTGTTCGGTTGCGCTCTGTCGAGTGATCGCATCTGGTCTAGTACCACACCCCGGGTGTCTGATGAAGATACGTGTCGTCAGTCAGTTGCTTTAGCATGAAGTCAGCAACGTCGGCACGCGAGATTTTACCTGTGATTCGTCTATCCGTCGTGGGAAAGCCATGCCGATAGGCTCCGGTTTGCGGACCATCCGTCAGGTGTGGAGGGCGGACGATGGTCCAATCCAACGAGCTTTGTTTGACAATAGCCTCCTGCCGTTCATGGTCTGCGAAAGCATGTCGCAAGAAGAAGGATACGATAACGTATTTGGTAAAGAAGGGGAGGTTGGCGCGACTGTCACCCACGCCAAGCGAAGATAGAGAAATTAGACGTTGGACGCCTGTTCCTTCCATGGCCTCAACGATGTTCCGTGTCCCATCCTCGCGCAGGGTTGTGCGCTCAGCGCCCGCTCCAATGGTGGACAATACCGCTTCCTGCCCTGCTGTAGCGCTTTCGACAACCGCCGGATCCAGTACGTCCCCACGAACTACCTGTAAGCCCGCATGCTTGATATCATCAATCTTAGCCGGATTGCGGGCATATGCCACGACGTTATGGCCCTGATCGAGAGCCTGCTTTAGCAGTTCTCGTCCTGTTCCACCTGTTGATCCGAAAATAATCAACTTCATTTTTGCCCTCGTACGTTCTTGGCTACCGAACCTGAGATTATACGGCGTATTGTCCGTTTTATAATACGGAAAATCTCTTAACCCAATAGTAATTTGTTCCTTGGTGGGATAATAGTTGAGACTCTCAGTGGCGATTTCATCCCTATATCCACACTCTACCCAAATCTAGATTGCCGCAACTAATAGTAGGTAGTTACAAATGTGTTACAGTATAGATTAAAGTATGTCATCGCCAGTTTCAAACTAAAAGGCAGAGCCATTTCTGACCCTGCCATATAGTTTAGATCGTTGGGTCTTACTCGGTTACTCAGATCGCTTTGTTTCTTGCGGACGCCGTTAGTTCCCACATTATGGCTGGTTATTCTTTAGCTCCGGCCTCCTTGAGCAATCGAGCAATCTTCAAGTGACCACATCTCTCTGCGCAGGCCAATGCCGTCTCTCCAAATTCATCTTTCGCATTCAGATCAGCGCCTTTGGCC
>JAHEJP010000010.1 GCA_024638855.1 Chloroflexota bacterium | reverse complement strand
TTGGATGGCGCATTGGCCAGGAAAATCGGCCGGCAACAAGGGAACTTTGGCGCATTTCTTGACTCGACATCTGATCGTATCGCCGAAATCATTCTTTATTCGGGATACCTTTCGTACTTCTACCAAATAAATGATGTTTGGATGTCGATAGCTACATATGCCGCTGTTACAGGTTCCATCATGGTAAGCTACACGCGTTCCCGAGCTGAAGCACTGGGCTTATCATGCAAAGTGGGTCTGCTAACCCGCGTCGAACGGTATGTCGTAATTGTGGCAACTCTTGTACTCTCGGTGTTTTGGCCAGGCTTTGTGAATATCGGCATTGCTGTACTGGCTGTCGGCACATGGTTCACAGTAGGTCAGCGGGTCTATCACGTCTGGCGACAAACCAAAACATTCAGCAGCGTAAAATCCGAATAAAATGGCGAAGAACTCAACCAAGAATAAGCAGCGTAGACGTATTGAGCCTTATTGGTACCTGATCGCTGTCTTTGCGCTGATTATGGGGATCATTTTCGTTGATCACATCGCAACAGCTAGGACGCCAAGTCGCGTCGCTTTTCACCTCGATATATTCAACCTCGATGTTTTTTGGTACGGTATCTTCATCGTCGCAGGTATCGCCCTCGGCGCCTGGGTCACCGCCACTTTGGCTTCGGACTGGGCTGAAGCTAAATTCGACGAGAACGTACCTTGGAAACTGCGGACCAAACCATTGACAACTCTGGATCTTAATGATGAAATGATCCAATCGCTAAAAAAAAGAAAGGTCAATAATCTGGGCGAGCTGTTATTTGAATGGGGTCTCAATCCCGATCGACTAAGCATTGGAAAGAAGAAACTGGCGGCAATCAAAGAGAAGTTGGAGGCCGTTCCTGATGTGCTGGAAATTTGGCTCACTGATGCTCCTTGGCGCCAATGGAACCCTGATCATGTTTGGGGGGGCGTTATCTGGGTGGTCGTTCTGGGCGTAATCGGCGCCCGCCTATACCATGTATTGACGCCTTCTCCCAGCATGGAAGCTGAAGGAATTTTTTCAGCACTCGATTATCTCCGCAATCCCATGCAACTAATTAATATTCGTAGTGGTGGATTGGGCATTTATGGCGCTATCATTGGTGGTTTCCTTGGACTGATTATCTACACACACCGGCAACGAATTTCGGCAATTGCTTGGGCAGACCTGGCTGTCGTTGGTTTAGCCATCGGTCAATTTGTCGGCCGTTGGGCGAATTTCTTTAATCAGGAACTTTACGGTGGACTAACCGATTTGCCTTGGGGCATTTACATCGCCAATCGCATTCGGGGCACTGTATTTGCTAATATGGAGCTCTATCCTTTCGAGACCACCCGTTTTCATCCAGCATTTCTTTATGAATCATTGTGGAGTCTGCTAACATTTTTTGTTTTGTACTATCTGGCCCGCTATAAGCGCGACGATCTGCAGAGAGGCGATCTGATGGCTCTATATTTGGTTTTTTATGCCACCGGCCGAATATTGTTGGAGCTAATACGTCTGGATAGCCGGACTTTTAGTTTTGCAAGCCTGGAATTGGGCATCCCCGTAGCCACGTTTGTCTCCATCATCATTGCCATCCCAATGGCTGGCCTCCTTATTTATCGCCATCTCATCGCCAAAGATTAGATAATTTTCAAATTGACATTGTGCAGCTAACATAGCTCAGATTACCTAGGTTTCGGAGCTCCTCACTTGATCGTCATCCCTGAGATAGTGATAAAATAGCTTTTCAGATGAAGTGCTCTCCCCAAATTTTGAATTGCGGTCAACCATATGATTGAAGCGGAAAAATTGACTAAACGATTTGATGGCTTCACGGCTGTCGAAGAGCTCTCATTATCGATCAAAAGTGGAGAACTCCTGGCCTTGCTCGGCCCCAATGGCGCTGGGAAAACGACGACGGTCCGCATGTTGAGCGCCATCCTTAGGCCTACGGAAGGAAGAGCACAGATAAATGGCTTTGATGTCGTCAAAGATGCTGACCAGGTGAGGCGACTTATCGGTTTGCTTACCGAGCAACCTGGATTGTACAGCCGTTCAAATGGCATTGAATACCTAATCTTCTTTGGTCGCTTATACGGCATGTCGGATGAAGAGATACGAGCGAGAGGACTCAATTTATTCCATCGCTTTGGCATGCTAGAGAGCGACGCCTACCGGCGGTTAGGCGAATATTCGAAAGGCATGCGCCAGAAGGTCGGAATTATCCGTGCCATGCTCCACAGCCCGGACGTGTTGCTCTTGGATGAACCAACTTCCGCCATGGATCCACATAGCTCAAAACTGGTACGTGACGCCATCCTTGAACTAAGGGATGACAAGCGCGCTATCATCGTCTGCACCCATAATCTAGCCGAAGCCGAATTATTGGCCGATAGAATTGCCATCATTAGAAGGGGTCAAATTATCGCCGAAGATAATCCTGAGAATCTGAAAAGGCAGCTTCTCGGGCATCGCCGGTATGAGCTGCAACTCGATCATTCGCCGAATGGCCTGGCTAACCAGCTCGACGACCTGGTTAAGTTGGAGGAAATCGAGGGAGATAGAATACGATTCGTGTCCGAAGATCCGTTTAGCACGAATCCTCAAGTTGTGCGCCGTTTAGACAGTCTGGGCCTGGGTGTCGTCGCCTTGCAGGAGTTGTCAGCCACTCTAGAAGATGTCTATCTCAGTATCGTTACCGATGAATCATCATCAGCACAGCCCCAAGATGGCAATGCTACCACGACCCAGGATCAATCATGACCTCTGCAACATTTTCACTATCTTTCAACCGTCATGACTTTCGCATGGCCTTCTTAATTACAAGACGCGAGGTACGGGATTCTTTCCGGGACTGGCGTATTATTATCCCAATCGTCCTACTTACGCTGGTCTTCCCGGCATTGGCTACCTTTACCGCTCGCCTCTTATTTAATTTCACAGCCCAATTCGGCGCCGAGTTGATTGGTGATCGCCTGATACCATTTCTTCTATTGATTGTCGGTTTTTTTCCAATGTCCTTTTCTTTAGTGATCGCCCTAGAAACTTTCGTTGGAGAAAAAGAACGAAAAAGTTTAGAACCGCTTCTATCGACGCCATTAACAAATAAGCAACTATATGTTGGGAAAGTGCTGGCGGCTCTTATCCCGCCCATGGTTACCAGCTATCTTGGAATAACTGTCTACATCATTGGACTGGCTCTTGCCGCCAGTTGGAAAATACCGGGTGAGTTATTCGTGCAAATCCTTTTACTCACTACTGTACAGGGGGTCATCATGGTCGCGGCTGCCGTTATCGTCTCTAGTCAGACGACGAGCGTCCGGGCCGCCAATATACTGGCGAGTTTCATCATTGTACCCATCGCCTTGATTCTGCAACTTGAAGCTATCGTATTATTTTGGGGGAATAGTGAGGGTCTTTGGTGGCTAATACTTGCCTTGGTTGTCACCGCACTGATATTTATTCGCATGGGAATTATGATCTTCAACCGAGAAGATTTGTTGGGCCAGGATATCGATACCTTGCGGCTCAATTGGAGCATGCGAACCGTTTGGGACCAATTTACCGGGCGACAAAAAGAGTCAAGCTATCCAGGCATCATTGGTTGGTACAGGCAGCTAATTCCCCTGATCAGGCCGCTATCGATGCCTGGCGGTACGTTGGTGATCGCCCTGGCTGGAGGCATATTACTGGGCTTCTTTCTGGCTTCTCGTTATCCAGTACCGGCCGAATATCAGCCCGCGTTGACGGGGGACGCCATCGCGGCCAATACTGGCAATCTGGAATTCCTTTTCACTCGATTGCCGATTTCGATATTTTGGCATAATGCCCGGGTCATTATCCTCGCTGCCTTCTTGGGCATCATCACATTAGGTGTTACCGATGTACTCATCTTTTGTTTGCCCTGGCTTGTGGTCGGGTTTTTGGGCGGTCAGCTTGCAATTTCCGGCGAAAATCCTCTGGTCTTTTTTACGGCCGCAATCTTGCCACACGCCATCATCGAGATACCGGCCTTGCTATTGGCTTTTGCAGCTCTTTTACGGTGGCATGCCTCGATCATGACCCGCCCACCGGAAGGGACCATCGGCGAAAATTGGTTGAATCGATCAGCGGATTTCGGACGTCTATTCGTCGGGTTGGTCATCCCTTTGCTGCTAGTAGCAGCCTTTGTAGAAGCCTACATAACACCACAAATTATCTTACTCGTTTACAATAAGTGAAGGATTAACTAACCACAAGATTTGAAACAAGATCCTTCCATTTATATTCGCCGCCGTTAACATTAAGTCAACGACTGTCCGTCACCCACCAACCGATATTCTGGCTAAGCCTACTCGTTGTCTTGCCCACCACCCCCACTTTGGTAAACTTGCCACCATGAATCAGAATGGTCTCGCTCGAGGCATGGTTGTCCTCATTGCCGCCGCGCTTGTTGTTGCAGCTATAGCTATCGGTTGGATAATCCTCAAAGGGGATTCAAGCCTGCTTCGAGAAGTGAGTTTCGAAGAGAACATCATAACGCCCAATGCCGATGGCGAGACGGATGCGACTGGGATATCGTATGAAATAAGTCGAAATGCCGATGTTTCCATCTATTTTGAGAACCAAACTGGTGATCGCTTTTATTTCCGACAGGAACAATCCCGAGGCGTTGGTGAATACCAACTTCTATTTAGCGGCGTCGTAGAAGGATATGAACTGCCAGGGGAGGAAGTTGAGGGGGAGATAGTTGCCCGTTTGTTGCCGGATGGTGAGTACAACTGGACGATTTCGGCGATTGATGCAGATGGTCTCCAGGAAAGCATATCCGGTCCATTAACCGTTGCCGATGCTGACTCTGAATTACCAGAAATGCGTAACTTTAGCCTGGATAAGCACTGGTTTTCTCCAAACCAGGATGGAATCGATGATCGGGTTCAAATCCAATTTTTTCTTCCTAAAGAAGTATCCTCATACCGTGTATTCGTAATCACATCCGAGGGGGCGGAGTTACCGGTTGCAGAATTAGAACGAGACGTTGCGCCAGGTTCTCCAGGCCGTCATTATTTTGATTACGAAGCAGGCGTTGATAATAAGGCTACGCCACCCCCGGATGGCGTTTACCCGGTCGTCGCTATCGCTGAGGATGCGGAGGGACAGAAGATCCGAGTAGAAGACGAGCTAACCATTGAGTATGGCGGTGTGCCTCGCGGAGAAATCATTTCGCCGGTGGTAGGGGATACGGTTCAGTTTAGTTCGACAGCCGTAGCCCTATGCGATTCTGTCACTTTCACCCTAACCGTCCAGAATTATGGCTCAACTCCGTTAAGAACCACGGGGCCGGCGCCCGGCACAGTCTATGATTCGGATTGGAATTACAATACTCTGGGTTGGCACACTGAGTCCGGCGCCTGGCGGGCAGCAATTGGCTACGAAAATGAACTATCGAATTATCCTTATCGTTTTTCGCTGGGCAACAGCGATGATCTCGAAAAAATTGGCGATCACTATTATCTGATGCCCGGAGAACGATCAGTAATAACAGGCACGATTCGTATCGTTGGTCCATTTGGAGAACGAAATCCCCAACCCGTCTGGGCTGGACTTATTCATGAAGATGTAGAAATTTCCCAATTCAACAACCGGGTCGATCCTCACCAAATTTTGGTTGACATCGCGGATGAAAGTAACACGCTCGATTGCGAAGATCGGGATGTCCCTCTACGCATTAGGGAGTGATTAGATTAAGTTATCTTTCACTGGTTTACAACCACAGTTAGACGACAATTTGAGGCGTTCTTTGCAGTCTTATTGCCTGACTTTACAATGACTCCGAGCCCCTTTAACTGGCACAAAACTTCACGACTGAATAACGAGAAATTAGCGACAAATATCGCTTGCGACGGGACATTATTTGAAGTATCATGCCCTTGTTGGTGCGCAAAGGAACCCATGGGTGGCAAATGCCCAAATGCCTTTGTGTTTTTCTTAATATTGACGCCTTTTAATTTTTAGGAGGAGATTTGATGAAATCGAAGCGTCTGATTTTGATAGTAGTTGGTTTGCTAGTGCTCGTAGCAGCTCTTTCGGCCTGTACGGCCGAGCCTGAACAAGTCGAGGTCGTGGTCACCAAGATCGTTGAACAAATTCAGGAGCAAGAAGTTGAAGTCCCCGTTGAAGTAACGCGTATAGTCGAAGCGATTCAGACTCGCATTGTGACCGAAGAAGTCATGGTGGAAGAAGCGCCTCTCGGTTCAGAGGAACGACCGATCAAGGTGCTATTTGTGCCCTCGGTTGACGTCGATGCCATCATCTCTGGTGGCGATGTCATGGCTCAGGCTTTGGAGGACGCCACTGGCTTGAAATTCGAAGTGAGCGTCCCCACAAGCTACGCTGCTACGATTGAAGAGATGTGCGCTTCACCTGACGATACCATAGGCTTCATCCCAGCCCAGGGTTATGTCTTAGCCAACGATCGTTGTGGCGTGACTGTCGGGGCTGCCGCTGTTCGATTTGGTCTGCCCTGGTACGCAGCCCAAATCGTGGTACCGGCCGATAGTGAAGCCGAATCGATCGAGGATTTGGCCGGTCTGACCTGGGGCATTCCCGATTTTGGTTCAACCTCTGGCTACCTCTTCCCCAGCGCCATGTTCCAAGGTGCTGGAATTGAGCCCGGTGAAATAGTCGAAGCCGGTGGTCATAACAACGCGATGTTGGCCGTATACAATGACGAAGTTGATTTCGCCACCGCTTTCTTCAGCCCGCCGCTGCTGCCATTCTATGAACGACAGTGGACCTATGGCGCCGATGACGCTGAGATTTGGCGCGATTGTGATGAAAGCCCAGTACGCAATGAGGAAGGACGTACCTTTGCCTGTGGTGACCCGGCCGATGGCGGCTATCGCGTCTTGGATGCTCGCGCTTCCGTGGCCGATACGGCTCCGGACATCTTTGACAGGACCAGGATCCTGTTATTGACGGATCAGATCCCCAATGACACGCTTTCCTTCGGTCCTGAGTTCCCGCTTAACACGGCGAACCAAATCGTCAGCGCCTTGGACGAGTGGGTTTCCGAAGACAATCCAGATTGTATGGCCTCCATTTGCAGCGAGGAATTCTACAACTGGACAGGCATCGATGAAGCAACCGATAGCTTCTATGATCCAGTTCGCTTCCTGATGGACACGCTTGGCATCTCCGAAGACGATGTTTTGGGTGGCTAAAGGAACAATTTCATAAATTGAAGAAGAAGCCGGGGGACACGGGATGTTTACCCGGCTTCTTTGTTTTATCTTCCTCGTATGTGAACGAGTCGAGTCGCGTCCTCGTTCATGGTTCGCTAATCACTTGAGGGGGTTCATGTGCTGCGAATACAGAATCTTGACAAAACCTATGAGGACGGCACCGTCGCCCTGACGGATGTATCATTCGATGTGCCGGAAGGTCAGTTTGTAGCCGTAATTGGCCTGAGCGGTTCGGGAAAAAGTACGCTGCTCCGCTGTATCAATCGTTTGATTGATCCGACAGGTGGTGAAATTTGGTGGGATGACACCCAGCTATCTCATATCACCGGCGAAGAGCTTCGACGAGCCCGCCGTCGTATCGGCATGATTTTCCAACATTTTAATTTAGTTGACCGTTCCAGCGTCTTAACCAATGTACTTAGTGGCCGTCTTGGCTACGTAAATTCTGTAGCCAGCGTTCTGGGACGTTTCCCCCAAGAAGATGTAGACAGGGCTTATGCCAACCTGGAGCGAGTCGGAATTCACGAAAAAGCCGATAATCGGGCTGACGAACTCAGTGGCGGTCAGCGTCAGCGCGTTGGCATTGCCAGGGCACTGATGCAAGAACCGGGTTTAATCCTGGCTGACGAACCGGTAGCCAGCCTTGATCCCGCCCTGGCCCATAGCATTATGAAGCATCTGCAGTTGATTAACCGCGAGGATAAGATTACGGTTCTCGTTAGCCTGCACTTTTTAGACCTCGTGCAGCAATATAGCACACGGGCCATCGCCCTGAATGAAGGGAAACTGGTATTTGACGGTGCACCCCACGAAATCGACGACGATAAGTTTCTTGAGATCTATGGCCGGGAAGCAGAACGAATCGGTTAAGATCTAAGGCATTGGTATAGCGACTTCAGTTGGCCGGAACATCGAAGCATGAACGATAGCGATAGTGGCCGTCGAAAGACTTTGCGAAAAATAGGTGTAGTTCTACTCATCCTTGTCGTGATCGTCATTTTTGCCAAGGCCGTAGAAGTGACCAAGGTCAATCTGCAGGAGCCTCTGAAACCCAGGAGACAAGAAAACCTGGTAGGCCTTATCAGGGACCTTGCTCGCCCCGATTTCCTCAGTTACGAAAATGAAACCCGCAGTACCGTCATGTCCATCCGTATGCCTTGCCCGGAAGAGATCAAGGGATCCCAGGTTTCAATCGAAGGTCGTGTGGCAACGCTTTCGCCAAACTGTGCTTCCACCACACAGGATCTACTGACACTCACCGGGGAGGGATTTGCCAACAACGTCGATGGCGCCGTGTTGTGGTACCCGGTGAGCTCCCAAACCAGGCGCACAGTTGCTGATTTCCGGACGGACGATGAAGGCGGTTTTAAAGTTACCTTCACCATGCCAGATATTCGCGAGGATGAACAGCCCCAGCGTTTGGAAGTCGTCGAGGTAATCGACCGGCAATTTATCGGTCCGAGTGATACCACAAAAGAGACCGTCGATAAAATCTTGGAGACCATCTTGATGGCCTTAATGGCCTCCACTCTAGGCACCTTATTGGCAGTGCCCATATCTTTCCTGGGCGCTCGAAATATGATGGCCAATGTCGGTTCACCTCTGGCAGCTCTCATGTCGGGCATTATCGCGTTTGCCTTTGGTTTCATGATCTCGCTTCCTTTAGCCGATTTGCTGGTCGGATTATCAGAATTCGCCGATGATCAACCATTGATTGGTTTGCTCGCCCTCTTAATGTCTTGTGGTCTGATCTGGCTAGTGCTGCGCCTCGGTCCACAGCTGTTTGGTGAAGAAGAACCATCTCTAGACTTACGAATCATTTACTGGCTTAAGATAACCATAGTTGTTGTATTGGCCATTTTTGCCCTGGCGGTGTTGGCTCAGTTAGGCATAGTAGCAGGTTCGTGGCTGGCTGAGAACCTTGGATTCTTCAGCTTCGTCGGCAACTTCATCAATGTGATGTTCGGTTTATTGCGCGTATTTTTGCCCGCGCTCGTTGCCTTCATATTTGCCTTGATGGTAGCTTCCTATGCCAGTCGCTATGGCCAAGAGGCTGTACTCAGGCTGGCTGATGGTCCGGCTCGTGTACTAACCGCCATACTAACAACAATTGGTACGACCATCCTTATTTACAGCATCGGCTATTTTGTGAATTGGATCTGTTTGTTTGGTCTCTGTCACCAAATCTCGCCACAGACAGTCAACATATTGGGCGTCGAGTTATTGGTCGCATTAATCTTTCCTTCACTAATTATTGGCGTCATCGCCGGCCTTTTGTCTTTACGCACCAAACCGAAAAAATTGTTCCCGGTTGGCATGGTAACTTATTCAATCACTCGTACCACCCTGAATGGGATGCGGGCAATCGAGCCAGTCCTTATAGGTTTTGTTCTCGTCGTGTGGGTCGGCATCGGCCCATTCGCCGGAGTCATAGCCTTGATGATTTCTTCAATTGCCGATTTAGGAAAGCTGTTTTCTGAGCAAGTGGAAAACATAGAAGAGGGTCCGGTAGAAGCGGTGACGGCAACAGGAGCAAGCAAATTACAAATAATTAACTATGCTGTCGTCCCCCAGATTGTACCCCAGTATCTGGCTTTCATTTTCTACCGCTGGGACATCAATGTTCGTCTTTCAACTATCATTGGTTTTGTCGGCGGCGGCGGTATCGGCCTAATTCTTTTCCGCAGTACCAATTTAACCCAGTATCGTCAAGCGGCGGTGATGGTAATCGCCATCGCGATCGTGGTAACTTTATTGGATGCTGTAAGTTCTTATATACGTAAGAGGATCATCTAGACCTGAATCACCAGTGGATCAACAAAGATGAGTCAAGCAACAATTGGTGAAGATAGCGCCGGACGCGCCGGCAAGCGTCTTGTGCGCACGATACTTATTATTCTGGCTATTATTGTCATCTTTTTGGTCTATGCCTATGCAGTGGATAAGACAGACATTAATCTCCAAAAGCCTCTGAACCAGGAGAGACAAGAAGGATTGATGCGCGTCTTGCGCTTATTGGCCGATCCTGATTTTGGTGAACTTAATCTCGAAGGGGGTTGGCCATATTACACCTTCAGTGACGCGGCGGTAACAACAGCCAATCGCATAATGGAGACCATTTACATGGCCTTGCTGGCCTCGGCCATTGGTACCTTGCTTGCTGTACCGGTCTCGTTTCTGGCAGCCCGCAATCTCATGGAAAATATCACCTGGCCCCTGGCTTCGATCTCGGCCGCTATCGTGGGTGTCGTCATTGGCGGTTTTGTTGGCTCGTTGATTGCCAACCAATTAGTTGACCTGACCGATTTTGTAGCCCGACAACCTTGGCTTGGTTTGCTGGCATTGGTTGTTTCGGCCGCCTTAATTTGGGTCGTGACTCGCCTGGGGCCGCCTCTCCTCACCGAGGATGAGCGTTCCACAGGAATGAAGATCCTAACAGGGATTCGAATCCTTATTGCACTCCTGCTTCTCATTTTTGGATTGGCCTTGCTTGCCAAACTTGGCCTAATTGCTGGCGCCTGGCTCGAAAATAACCTGGGACCTTTTGGATTTCTAGGAAACTTCATATTTGTTCTCGCCGATGTACTGAATTTGCTCCTACCCGCAGTTGTCGCTTTGCTGGTCGGCTTTATCACCGCCGGATACACCAGTCGCTATGCTCAAGAAGCCGTCATTAGCTGGGGCGAGTTACCGGCCAGGATCCTTACGGCAGTGTTGACTTTGTTGGGAATGGCTGTATTGGTTGCCGCTGTAGCCGGATTCTTTGCCTGGCTTTATGAATATGACCTATCGGCGAGTTGGATTTTGATTTCGGCGATCGTCGGCGGTTTTATTGCCGGTATCGTTGGTCTCGCCGTACTTCCCCATAATCTAACCTCGGTTCCAGGCTCGATCGGTCTAGTTCTCCGGGTAATCGTGACCATCCTAAAGTTCTTAGTCGTCGCCATACTCGCTGGCGTAGCCATCTACTTTCTATGTTCGTTACTCGAGCCCATCTATGATCCTGATAATGAACTTCTCTTTATTTTGTTAGTAGCTCTCGTCGCTAGCCTACCGTCTGCAATCTTCTCTTTCTTCCCGGCGCCCAAGCATCCGTATGCCATTGGCTTCGCCGTCTATTCCATTCTTCGGCTCATTCTAAACGCATTGCGAGCGATCGAACCGTTGATCATGGGCATCGTCTTCGTCGTTTGGGTTGGCCTCGGCCCATTTGCCGGAATCTTAGCCCTAACCCTTCACTCAATCGCCGCATTAGGTAAACTTTTTTCTGAGCAGGTTGAAGGTATCGACGAAGGGCCGATAGAAGCGATTACGGCAACCGGCGCCAGCCGGTTGCAGATGGTGGTTTACGCCGTTATACCGCAGGTGATCCCCCCATTTACGGCTTTCGCCCTCTATCGATGGGATATTAACGTCCGCATGTCGACCATCATCGGTTTTATCGGCGGCGGCGGTATTGGCTTTGTCCTTAGCCAGAATATCCAACAAAACCGTTATCAGGCGGCCAGTGTCATGATGCTGGCAATTGCCGTGGTTGTCGCCGTGCTAGATTATGCCAGCGCCAAGATTCGAAGCCGGATCATTTAATTCGTCAGCTGATTAAACCCACCCCATCACATGTCTGCATAGCAACTCCATCTTAACCAATACTATTCAACTTAACGCCACATAAGAATAGCTTGGGTACATAGGCAAGGGAATATATCATTTCTATGTATAACTATTGACCTGGGATTGTAAGCCCTTCGAGATATCAACAAGACGGGCCACAACCTTTTGACGGGTAGCCAGGAACTTGATGGACATGATTAGAATATGCTTGATGTAGCCGTTATCATTGTCAGCTGGAATGTTCGAGATTACCTGGCTGATTGCATGCGTTCGATTTATAACGATTTGGATCGCTGTGGATTACGAGGGGAGATATGGGTCGTCGATAATCATTCTACCGATGGAACCCAACACTTGCTCGAAGATCTATTCCCAACAGCTCGCCTGATCATCAACCAGCACAACTCTGGGTATGGCGCGGCTAATAATCAAGGCATGTGGGCTGCGGCATCGGCCAATGGCGATGGCCCACGGTATTTTCTTCTATTGAATCCTGATACGATCGTCCGGCCGTATGCCATCGGTCATATGGTGGAATGTCTTGACAAGATGCCGGAAGCAGGCCTGGCAGGAGCTCGGCTCGTTTATGGCGACGGCCGTTTTCAATCAAGCGCCTTTCATTTTCCAGGACTAGCCCAGCTTACCTTCGATCTGTGGCCTGCACCATCTCGATTGTACGAAAGTCGTTTTAACGGCCGTTATCCTCGCCGTAATTATCGGGCTAATAGAGATCCCTTCCAGGTGGAACATACATTGGGCGCTGCTATGCTGGTGCGGCGGAACGTTGCCGAGGCGACTCAAGGCTTTGATGAATCATTCCATATGTATTGCGAAGAAATCGATTGGTGTTGGCGTATTCGCCGCGCCGGCTGGTCCATTTACACAGTACCTCAAGCAGAAATCGTTCATTATGGAGGAGAAAGCACCAAGCAGGTGCCTGCTCAATCCATAATCAATCTATGGGAGAGCCGTGCTCGTCTGTACAAACGTCATCACGGGCGTTTGAAGTTTGCCCTCGCCCGTCGACTTGTGAATGCCGGCATGAACCGTAAGGCAAAAAATACGGGGAGCACGGACATCAAACAAGCTTATCAGGAAGCCGCTCAAATCTGGCGTCAAATTTGAAACCAGATAAGATGTCTGGACTTTCATGAGCGAAACCCAATCAACCAGACAAAGCATCGTGGATCAGGCGCCCCCCCAACCCGAATTAACCGTCATCATCCTGACTTACAACGAAGCCAATCACATTGAAGATTGCATTAATAGTGTCTCTTGGGCAGATCGAGTCGTCGTCTTCGACCGCTACAGTGATGATGATACTGTCACATTGGCCAGTAAATCTGGCGCAGAGATTGGCCAAGAAGCATTTCAGAATTTTGCCCAACAACGTAACGACGCCTTGAAATTTGTGAAGACAGATTGGGTATTTTTCGTCGATGCAGATGAACGGGGAACCAGAGAGTTAGGCGCAGAGATTCGTGATGTTATTCAGCACCGGCCGGAAGTCGCCTGGCATGTTCCTCGCGACAACTATATATTTGGCCGCCTGACGAGGGGGGCTGGCTGGTACCCAGATTACCAGCTACGTCTTATTCGCCATAACTTTGTGCACTACGAAAGGCCGGTGCATGAAATTGCCGTAGTTGATGGCCAAGAAGATTATCTGATTAATTCTCTGATTCACCATAATTATATTGACCCAACGCACTTTCACACGAAGCAAGCTGCATACAATGATTTCGATGCAACGATTCTTAAACAACAAGGAATCAGACCAAAAGCGTTCACACCGCTTAGTCAGTCCTTACGCCACTTCTGGTGGCGCTACGTGACCCTACATGGTTATCAAGATGGTTTACATGGCCTGAGGCTTAGCGCTTATATGGCTTACTATGAATGGACAAAATATCGCAAATTAGCAACGCTTTGGCATGAGGCTGGAGGTTGATTTATCGTAAATAATTGTATGATTCCTGACAATTTCCACACCCCCTTGGCAAGGATAAGATATCGCATCCCTCCCTTTTAGACCCAGACTTGATCTGTACCCCGTACAGATTTAAGTATCCATTTCATTGAACTTCTTTTCAGTATAAGTTCACGGACTTGATCATCGGCAAGCATGATCAAGACATGTAATCCTTTATCGTCTACCCATTGTCGCCCCTGGCTAACATCGATCCAATGATTATCCATTCTGATACGTCGAACCGTTATTTTGCCATCCTCATCAAAAAAACAGGCTACGCCAACCATATCCTTCTACCGTCAACACCATAACAACCAGTGCCAAATCAAGCGGTTCCTCAATTCAATGCTAATGAAGGCACTATGAAACGGAATAGAGCAATTATGTCAAGTAATATCAGCAAGATGACCAATAATAGCGGCAATAAGTAGGCGGCCGAAGGCCATCGATTAGTAACAGGTGATATTAACAAGCTCCATGCGATTGCAACGCTAATACTGATGGGTATAAGCGCAGAAAACAAGTAACGCCCCTGATGTTGAACAAAGGTCACATTATAAGCCAAATATACGAGCAGGCTCATCATAAATGTGCCTAAAAGTATAATTATCGTTCCAATGGCCTTCCGAGAGGCCTGGTAATCAGATTTAAATACCGCCCAACCTACCAAACCTAATCCCGTTAAGATAGAAAATAACAGGAGCAGCCGGTAGATCCATTGAGGCATAACCACACCCATCCAACCAAACTGTCCCCAAAAGCTCTGGAATGTCGTCTGAAAAAAGGTGCGCAGAGTCTGCACAAAACCCAAATCTCTAATCCACTCGCTGGTTCTCGGTTGTCCGACAACGATGGCATTGTGGGCAGCAGTTCCTAGGAAATCGAATCCGTCGTAAATAATGAGATTTCGTAACCACCAAACAAGCCCTATGATGCCGGCTGTACCGAAGATGATCAAAGACGCTCGAACCAATTTTCGCCAAGCTCCCCAGTAATACCATAAGAATAACAGGGCGATGACCGGAACCAGGATATATACCGTTACTTTCGTCAAAAAGCCCAAACCTAACAGAATGCCTAATAGAAAAAGCACAATGTCTGTGGGCTCATTTTCAGAAACGAGTCGGCTCTGTGACACGTCTGGCGGTGTTTCATCACCAGTTCTAGTAAGCATCACGATCAAGAGTAATAGAATAGAGGCGATGATTAACTCGGCCAAACTATCATTATTGATTGCTGCCAACATGGCTACATGTTGTGGTAAAAAGGCAACAAAAGCAGCGCCAGCCAGGGCCAACCACTCTCGATCTGGAAACATTTGTCGCCCAATCAAATAGGCCAATAGAACGACACCAGCGCCAATGAGGACTGATGTGAGTCGCAGCGCCCTCAGCAAGCCTCCGCTGAGTAAATACACAGGAGTCTGCACCAGATAGTAGAGTGGAGGCTGATAATCTTCATATTCAAATGGCTCCACTGAGTATTGGGGATCGAATCTCGAAGAAATGACGAGGCTTTGGTATGCCTGGTTGTAATCTCCGGCTTCGATAACGGGGAAAGAACCTTCGGCAAGCTGGCCAATGTAGTTGTAATGGGCAGGTTCGTCAGGCGCTTGCCAATCAGGCGTAAAAATTGCATAGAGGCTAGCAATAAATAAGAAGGCTAGCAACAGCAACGTTATGGGTAAAAATCGTCGCATATCTTCATGATAGCCTAGAAATTTTGCCTTGCCAGTTGCTTAATATCTTAGTTAAATGAAAGTGGTCCGTGATAGCCTGGCGCTTAGAAGCCACCAACAAGCCTTCACCAATGGGTAGCAAGGTCCTAAACCAATTCAATGCCATCCGCTATATTTCATGTGGATGGTATGGTACGAGATTGTCTAAAAATTGCCGCAAGGTATCTAGGTAGAGTAGATCTCTCATCTGTCTAATCCAATTCTTATTCGACTTCCCAACTTCTTAGTGGGGTATTGACCTTCTGAGCGGGAAAGATCACTGAAAAAAGGTAATCGTATTTCTGGGGGAAAATCCGGTGAAATGTGTTGGTAACAAGTAATCCTTACTTGTCTAAGGCGACGATAATCGATCAAGCTCCATTTCTACAACAGATTGATCCAGTTTCTTAAACAAAGGCACCGGATTAGGTAGCTTTCGGCCGGCTGGAATTTCATTGCGAATCCATTGGCCGATTGCACGCGAACCGTCATACGTCAGCGCTATGTGGCTGAGCGTTTCCTCCTGGTAGGTTTCCACCAACTGTTCGCCAAATAAAAAGCCATTCTCACCTAACAGTTCATGCAAAACCTGGCCCGTAAATGGCAAAATCGGAGCAAATAGGGTTTTCAACGAGCTAATCGCCTGTATCGATGTATAAAGTGATCGAGCCGTCGCGCCAATATCAGTCTTAACTGTCGTCCATGGGCTCGATTCTTCCAAATATTGATTAATTTTGGTTGCCAACGCCAAGGTCTCTTGCAGTGCTGCCCGAAATTTACAGGCATCGTAAAGCGAACCAATTGATTCAAACCCCTGATCAACTGCTTCAAGCAGCTCCTTATCTTGGCGTGTCAATTCGCCTGGATCGGGTACCACGCCATCGAAATAGCGTTCTGTCATATTCAACACGCGATTGACGAGATTCCCCCAATTGGCCACAAGTTCGGAGTTGTTACGTTCCACAAAACCCTCCCAGGTCCAATCGCTATCCCGAGTTTCGGGCATCGCAGCCGTGAGGTAGTATCGAAGCGGATCGGGGTCATAGCGCTCTAGCGCATCCAACATCAAAACTCCCCAATTCTGGCTGCCGCTAATCTTACGCCCCTCCATGTTCATGAATTCATTGGCTGGCACATCATAGGGTAGATTCAGAAATAGGTCTTCACCACTTTCGTAGAGACGCCGAACGCCCAATAGTTCGGCTGGCCAAATAATAGCATGGAAGGGGATATTATCCTTGCCTACAAAATAATAGCTGCGGGAATCAGGTTCATACCACCACTTTTTCCAGGCCTCTGGTTCGCCTCTATTTTTTGCCCACTCAATCGAAGCAGATAAGTATCCTATCACCGCCTCGAACCAAACGTACAGAACTTTACCGTCCCACCCTTCTAATGGAACCTCTATCCCCCAATCCATATCTCGCGTGATGGCTCGGCCATGGAGACCTTCATTTAAAACCAGGTTCCGGGCGAAATTAATCACCTGCGGTCGCCAGAATTCTTTATCATCGGCAATCCATTCGGCGATGCCATCATCGGATAGCTTGGCCAGGTCGAGATAAAAGTGTTCGGTGTCTCGCAATTCGAGATCACTATCGTCCAATTTACTTCGAGGCTCAATTAGCTCGCTGGCACTTTCGAACAAGGTATTGCAATTGTCGCACTGATCGCCCCGCGCCCGTCCATAACCGCAGATCGGGCATGTTCCTTCAACATATCTATCTGGTAGAAACTTGTTAGCGCCTGGCGAATACATCTGAGCGCTAACATTACGAAACAAGTAACCATTTTGTGACAATGTTAAAAAGATATCTTGCGAAACGCGATGGTGGTTTTCTGTATCGGTATGGGTAAAAAGATCGTAACTCAAGCCAAGCTTTTGAAATAATTCTAGGAAGCGTTCATGGTAATAGTCAAAAACTTCTTGAGGGGACTTTCCTTCTGCTTCTGCTTTGACTGTTACAGGCGTGCCATGACTGTCTGAACCCGACACCATGAGCACTTGGTTGCCCATAAGTCGATGATATCGCGCATAAATGTCGGCCGGCAGATACGAGCCGGTCACATTACCTTGATGAATATCCGCGCTCGCATACGGCCAGGCAACCGCCACGAGTATATGTCTAGGTTCTATGTTGTTGTTATCCCTCATCAATCCTCGAAATCATCATCCTCATCGTCGTCGTCCAGAGTGTCATCATCGCTCTCGTCTACGGTCGCTTCTGTAAGAAGCTCGGCTAGGACCTCGAACTCGTCTTCCGTTATCGTTATATAAGTGTCCTCATTCTTCAAAAGTTCTCGAATGTCTGGATGGCTATCAAATTCAACGCCATCAACGGGCACCGCACTTTCAACCTTTGAAGCTCTAGCATCAACGTCGACAGGAAATAGCAATATTGAGGCGCCGATTTGCTGCTCAGTTAACAGATCCTTTTTAGTCGGCTTGGCAAGTGTCCCTGTTATCGTGGCTGCCGCGAAATACACCTGGCTTTCTATTGAGAAGTAGATCAATCTGTCTCCTGGCGAAATATTATAATTCGATAGGCTTTCTTCTAGTACATGCTCTTTGTAAGCACGAACCCCAAGTTGCTCTGCTACCAGGGAGTCAACCGGCCGAACGAAAAACTTTGTCCCCTCAGGTTTGGTTTTGCGCTTCTTTCGTGGCGATCGACTCGACTTAATTTCTTCTTCGGCTTGAATGTTTTCCCAAATCCGAAATTGTATGTTCATATTCAACTCGGCCGTTAAACCATCTTCATATTCCACGGTCATCTTTGGTTCATTGATTTCCACAACCGTATACGTGCCTATTCGATTTGAGTACTTGCCACCAACTTCAAACATTCCTGAAATATCTCCATCCCACATGAAACAACATAGCGTAAGCTATTTCTTAAGGTTTGACATCTACTGGGCTGCGCTTAAATACCTGCCCACTGAGAAACTTTTAATAATCAGCCGTGCATGGTACCGCTTTCACCCGAGTATTGCAAATCGAATTTTACGATAATGATAGGTGTTTATAGCCGTAATTTACCGAGGGGGTAATTGATAAAGTCAAGCTGTGTATCATTCGCTTAATCAAGCCCGCTCTTTAGAAGGAAATCGTAAACTTGATCAAATGAAAGTATTTAAATTGAACCACCAAATCAAATTGAAGGCTCCTCATCCGTTGAAACCATACGGCCGAGAAGAAATACACAAATCAATAAAATAATCAGGCTGATTATCTGGATAGTATGATAACCGCTTGGTGTCAGCGGAGTATTCGCCCTGAATGCATCTATGAACAACCGTCCCCCAGCATATACGGCCGTCGCCATCAGAAACAGGCGTCCATCATAACGATGATGTCTGTAGCTTGTCCACCAGACAACTAGTGAAGTTGCCGCGACGATTATTTCATAGAATTGCACTGCATGCCGTCCAACGCCAAAAACGTTGATTCTCCATGGAACAGATGTCTGAATGCCATAGCCTGGTCCAGCGAAAAAATCAGCCAGACTAACGACTATCAAGGTAATCAATAGACCCGGTGTCAACGCATCCAGAGTAGGCCCCAAGGGCAATTGTTTAACTCTACCGAATAGTACGGCGGTGGCTATGGCTATTATGAAACCTGCCCATACAACGTAGCCACTCGTTATAGGCCAGAAGATGCCAATGATGTTGTTTTGATATGCTGACCAATGAGAGATTACAAAGACGAGTCGAGAACCAATTAAACCAGCAACCAATGATATCGCAGCCAAGCCATAAGTAGCCTCTGCATTAATACCAACTGCCTTAGCTGAACGCTCGATGACGCTTAATACTATCCATGCACCAATAATATAAACCAGACCAGCAGTCGGTAATACCAATGGACCTAGACTAATTGTCGGGTACATCTTAACCTTCTGAAAGCAGCCGTTCTATTCGATCTTCGAGAACAGCACTATTGATGATGCCCGTATAAACTTCGCGGACTACCCCATCAGCATCGATGAAAACGGTGGTAGGCAAAGCAGCCACGCCATATTTTCGGTTGACTACACTATCTAGATCTAACAACAATGGATAACTCAAGTTGAATGATGTGCCAAAATCCGCGACAACAGGCAATGGTTCACCTTGATCAACGCCTAAAATAACCGCCTGGCCATTATACTTAACACTGGCGTCTTGAAAGTGGCGTACTTCTGCTCGACATGGTGGGCACCAGGTTGCCCAAAAATTTAGCACCACGGGTCGGCCGGTGTAGTCGGACAGCGATAATTCATCGCCCACTATAGATCCCAATGTAAATCCTGGAGCCAGGTATCCGGCGATTGGCGCCTCGGTTAAGCTCGCATTTTCAGAGTTCCCATCAGTTTGATCCCTTGATAGAGCAATCCAACCAATGCCTAAGAGGGTTAAGGCAACCAATATCAACGCCCAAGTGAACCGTGACTTCATCATGATTGATTTTAACAGTTGGGGATTCAATGGCGAGTAAGCTATCTCACCAAAACATTCAGCTAATTTGATTCTAAGAGCCGAGAATCGTATTGGCAGCAATCAAAGTACTGGAAGGTATGTGGTCAGGTACGCCCATTAAATCATAAACCATGGCACCGTCTATGCGAATCGGCACGAGCTCACCCACCGGCAATTCGCCCGGAACTATGACCATGCCATCAACCTCTGGTGCATCGCGATAACTTCTGCCCAGGCTCAAGCCATCGCCATATCCTTCAATAAGAACAGGCAGAATCCGCCCGACCTGGGACTGATTTTGTTCCAACGAAATCTGTTGCTGAAGTTCCATTAACTCTACTTGCCTGTTTTCTTTGATCTCTTCTGAAACACGCCAAGATATGGTAGAGGATGGTGTAGAACTTTCGTAGGAGTATGGGAAGACGCCTACCCGATCAAAGCGAAGCTCTTCTACGAAATTCTTCAGATCCGCGAACTCTTCATCCGTTTCGCCAGGATAACCAACGATGAAGGTCGTCCGTATGGCAATCTCGGGCATGGCATGTCGTAGTTTTTTGATCGTGCGGTGTACCCACTCTACATTAGCCGGACGACGCATTCGCTTGAGTGTCTCCCAGTGACTATGTTGAAGAGGGATATCGAGATAGGGAAGGATTTGTGGGTTTTTCGCCATCGTTTCAATTAGCTCATCTGTTACATATCCTGGATAAGCGTACATTATCCTGATCCAAGGTAAATCCGGAACAGCAGCTACGATATCATTTAGAAGGTTACTAAGACCATTTTTTAAGCCCAGGTCATGTCCATAATCCGTCGAATCTTGGGAAATGATGATGATTTCATTAACCCCAGCATCTCTTAACTCCCGGGCTTCTGAGATAATCCTATCCGAGGGACGACTCACGATCGTACCTTTGATTTGAGGGATTGCGCAGAAGGCACAAGGCCTGCGGCAACCGTCAGAGATCTTCAGATAGGCGCTGCCGCCGTAAACGGCCGCCCTTAAAACGCCTTTTTCATCACGGCCGACGGTTTTAGCCTCGGTTGGCAGGTGATACAAGGGATGAGGTTTGCTTCTCTGGCGTAAATCATTGATAAACGGAACAATATCCATCCAGCGCCGTGTACCGATGATACCATCGAGTCCTGGTACCGATTTTGCCAAACTCGGACCAACTCGTTGTGCTAGACAACCAGCCGCAATGAGTAATTGCCCAGGCTCTTTGGATTCAGCCAGATCGCGTAAGGCTGCGATTGACTCCTTCCTGGCAGGGCCGATAAATCCACAAGTATTGACAACGATTACTTGGGCTTCAGCCGGATCCGAACTATCCTCGAAACCAGCATCGCCAAGAAGCGAGGCCATACTCTCGGAATCGACGGCGTTTTTACTGCAACCTAGGCTGAGAAGGTAAAACCGTTCTTTTTGTTTGTCTTTTTTCATCCAGCCCCGGTAGCTGTCCAAGTTTCATCAAGAACTTCAGCTCGACCCCCAAGCTTACCTAACTCAATATTGTTGATTGTTACAAATACACCGGCAGCATTTCCAGACAATAATTTGGCCGTCTCCTGGGCCTCCCATTCAAACGGACCATCACCTTTCTGGGCTTGTCCTTGAAATACTACTTCATCATCAATCGTCACACGTACCCATGCACGCTCGGTAATATCAAGTCGCAAGTTGATTGTCTCCAAGGTTGCCGGCAATGTAGGTCTAGTCAATGTAGGAGTTGGTAACTCTAGCTCCACATTTCGGCTCGTAGAGGTGATGGGTTCCCCAGCCCCGGGAATTAGAGCTACATCTGGTGTTACGGCCGTTGGCGGAGGCGATTCATTAGTAATGTTACTAACCGCTTCCTCTAAACTGCTGGTTATGGCCTCTGTACTATCTCCACCACCGGTTAAGATGGGTATAAACCGATTAGCCACCAATGCCAATGAGGCAATGAGAGCTAAAATGATGATGATTCTAAATGGCGATCCTGATTCACGTTGTACGTTCCCAGAGATTTCCATATTGACCGGATCATAAAAAACTTGGTCCTTTCGCGTTGGCAACGGGGCACTACTGTCTAAGGTTTCCTCACCATTCTGTTGTTCCTGGAGAGTATCATAACTATCTCTATTAAAATCGTATCTGTCCAGTAAAGGTTTAGGATCCAAATCCAAAAATCTTGCGTAATTGCGCAGATAACCCTTCACATGGACTTGGGTCGGCAACTCGACGTACCGGCCCTCCTCTAATGCTTCGAGGAACTTCTTATTGATACGTGTTGCCTCTTGGGCTTCACCTAGGGTAAGACCTTTTGCTTCCCTGGCCTCGCGAAGAAGGCTACCTAATTCGTCCAAATTTGTCTTTCAGTTTGTATAAAGCTCAAAAAAACCACTGGTCTTGGCCAGTGGCAATTGCTAATAGGATTCAATTTTCATTGCCATTGAATGAGCATTGCTGCCGGAAAAAGACCTGCAAAAAATGAACTCAAATCCAAATAGATCTAAACCATTTCGACCAACAGATGATCGTTCCCTACTCTTCGAGTTCGGCTTCGTCATTGGAGGGATTATCTGATACTTCTGATCCTTCACTGGCAGCCAACTCTTCTGGAGCTTCTTCTTCCTCAAAGATCTCGCCGGCTTCCAATGATCCCAACTCGGCGGTTTCCCTTGACTCTAACTCTTCGATTTCTTCAAGTGAATCATCTTCTGCTTCGAGAACCTCTTCAACAAAAGGTTTGACCAATACGGTTACTTGGGGATTGTAATCGCGACTAAGTCGGATCGTAACATAGTGGTCCCCAAGCTGACGGAGCGGATCACTAACAACCTTCCGGCGATCTATCTCGGTTCCCAGTGCTTCATTCAGCTCATCAACGATATCGGCCGTCGTAACTGAACCATATAGTTTACCCGTTTCGCCTGCTCTTGCTTCGAACTCCAGCGTCGTTTCGATTATTCTTGCCGCCAGAGCTTCATGTTCCTTCTGCACTTCAGCCATGCGAACGGCCGCTCGATCTCGCCATGAATGGGCCTGTTTGAGTACACTCGGGCTCGCTTTCACAGCGATACCTTTTGGTATGAGATAGTTACGCCCGTAACCGTCGGCAACATTCAATACCTCGCCAGCATAACCTAAATTATCAACATCTTCCTTCAAAAGCACTTTCATTGCCGAATTTCTTCTCCTAAATGATGAATTGCCAAACGAGGATGGTATCAAATGCGCACTTTTTTGACAAACTTACTCCTGGAAAAAATAATATGATCTTAACCATTAATCCAGCCAACAGCTATCACGGACAGCGAAGAATCCTTATTTACCCGATATCTGTCGAATATTCCCAGCAGAATCGATCTAGTCCGCCTGAGCGCCGCTGGCATACACTTCGTCCATCGCCACCAAAATACTGTCTAGCTCTTCAACCTCTTCCCCGATATCGTGGCGCAATCTCTGTGCTCTTCCGCTATCGATGTCCTTCGCACCCACGAGCATCGTCTGCGAATATATAGTACCCAACGATGATAGGGTCGACTCTAATTGTAGCTGGGCACGGTCCATTGTTTTCTCCAACGTTTCTATCGTGCCAATTTGCCGGTGCATATCGTCAATAGTAACTTTTATCTGATCCTTGACGACAGGATCCTCTTCCGTAACTGCCCTTTCATCTAGCTGGCGAATTCGCTCCCGGGCACGCTTCTTGTCCCGTTCCAAGATCTCCTTTTCGCTCTGGTAACGATCTAGCCGACTGGCTAGACTGTAGATGCTCTCAAGCCAATCATCGATTTGTCCGGCAGTCTCCATCAAATTATCTTTAAGGACTGATTCTCGACGCTCATTTATCGCGGCCGTTATCCTACTGCGATAGTCCAGCGCTTCCTTAACCTGTTTTTGGAGTTTTTTATCCTGGACTTTTTCGGGTTCGAAATCTTCACGTAGCATTTCCGCAACGACCTTCCGACCCGTTTCAGCGTCCGTATAGCTGCTATAAATTAAGCCGGCTTCGGCCAATAGTCCGCCCAGGAGCCAGGTCCAAGCAGGTATAAAATCGGCAGCAGAAATTCGTGGACCAAAGACTGTTAAGAGTAGCGTCAATGCAATGATTACAGCGCTCTCCCAGCGGAATAAAGCATGCTGCAGCATGGCACGCTGGGCACGCTTCTCCAAGGTTTCGCGAGTTTTATTAGCCATCACATGTTCTCTAGGTCGAGTTAAACTAAGCTAGTAATCATCTATTGCCTCTTGTTTCAGAGACTGTCTTTGTATTCTGAACCTGAAGCAATAGTTGCTCTAAATCATGTTTAATATCCATCTCTGCGGCCACATGCAAGGCAGATTCTAGCACATCGAGGCTGCGATGATAATATCCGAGCTTGGCGTACGACAAACCTAATGATCTCTGGTAGTAAAGCTGCGTTGGATCTAATGCCGCAGCCTTTTGAAAGTGGAGAACCGCGCTTGCTAGCCTCCCGCTTTCTTCATAATTTCGACCAGCAGCAAAAAATTGGGAAGCATCGCTTAGGCCGCGATCAAGTTGGGCTACTCGGCGAACGACAATTCGCTCAAAATCGGGTCCAACTTTGAATATCGCAAACAAAAGAACTGAGATTACTACGACTATCTGAAATGGAATGAGCAACTCTTCAATAGGCTGTAAAACATATATATAGGGTCGATCGGCAAGTGAACTGAAAAAACCGCTGGTCACTCCCTCAGCGATAACATCTTCAGCCTCTGGTCCTACAACATAACCCATGATTAAAGTTACTGTGGATAGAAGCAGGAAAACGATACTCGTGATAAATGCCCAGAACTGCCTCAAAAGAACGGCAACCGATAGCAAAGCAAATACGACGAACATCACCCCTTGCCAGACGGTTGACACCAACGATTCCCGGAGCAACAGATTAATCATGACCAAAATAAGCGATATCTGGGCCAAACCAAGAAGAACCATCCAAAATATCATTAAGTCGACGCTGGCTTTCGGGTAACGAAAACTCGATACAAACAGCGACTTGCGACAATTCGGACACCTCTTATCATCCGGGTTGACCTCAGTCGCGCAGTATTGACAAATATCACAATCCTGTTCCCAAATATCATCATAGCCCGAGTGGGTTGCATAATCGACGGGCCGCTGAAGTTGCAACTCAATTGAGTCATATTGCTGACGATCGGTTACCTGTCGTTCCGGGTACAAAACGGCCGAAGCGAGTGAGATGGGTTTATTCTCTCGATGAACCGGGTGGTCTCCTTTCAGATTGGCGTTTTCGGAAGGCTCCCACTTATTCAATTTTTCCAGGCCGCGTTTTGCGGCGAGGCTCCCCGGATAAAGTACTAATACATTTTCCAGGCAAATTTGTTTGTCTTCATTCGTCTCAACAACACTACTTAACCACAACCAGGCTTGTTCATTTTCACCATCGACTTTCAAGACCGATAGGAACAGATCCCGCGCTTCTTCTCTTTTGCCTCTCTTTACAGATTCAATTCCTTGCCTCAATAATGTTTCGACCTGGCCCTGGTTCATATCTGCTATATAAAATTTGGCCTCGAGTGGCCATCATTTTCGATTGAAGATGGGTGGAAATCGGTTTAGGATTCGCTGGCAGCTTCATCTGATAATTGATCGGTTTCACCACTCTCCTTGAACTCTTCCGGCTCACCCAAACCCAACCTTCTCTTACGTTCCTCGAGCTGCAAATCGACCTCCGCACTACCAAGCGCGTCATCCATCTGGCTGTCCAACCTGCTCGCATACATTTCACTGTAAGCCGTTGCCTTGTCAAGCCTGCCGCGAATCGATTCTCCTATGCGAGCAATGTCTCCATCTCCAGCACCGACTACATCGTCAAGGCTCTTAATAGCCTTAACCGTAGCTTCTTTCGACTTGGCAAGCTCCAGTAAAGCCTCCAATTCTTTTTGTTCTTGGCGAATCGTCGTTAACCTAGCCTGTAACTTGAGACGTGCGTTGAGCAAAGATTCGTACTCTTTCTCCTGTCGCACCCATTGTTCGTGGTATTGTTCCTGCAACCGGCGGGTTGTGTTTAATTCCTCTTGTGCCGCCCGGGCCAAATCCATTTTGCCCTGCATCACTAGCGTATCGATGTTGCGATCAAGTTGATCACCCTTTTTCTTATATTCCTTGTACTTACGCTCCAGGGTTTTTACTTCACCCCCGACGGTAGCGGCGGCATCCTCCAAAGCATCCAAATTGTCCTCTGCATCTCGTATGTACTGTTTCAATACGGCAACTGAATTGGCCTCCAATGCCCGATCAACCATCTCATGAAGATTAGCCGAAATGAGAGTCTGTGTCTTCTCTAACAGTGTCGCCATTTTTGGCAGCCTCCTAAGCTCACTAATTTATCTGGTATGCTTCCACAAGTGGTTGGTAAACTGGAAACGAGACAACGAAATCTAATCGCTCGTTTTCAATGACATTAATGGTAACCGTACCATCATGATGGTGCACAATTCCCTTTGTTATCAGGAGAGCCGGATCGTATTCCGAAAGCTCTAAGACGACCGGGTCCGATTTAGCCAATAACGAATTAACTTTCTCGGCTTCATCTTCTGTCAAACTAACGGCCGTCGTTCCTATCGTTATTTGTATCCTATCATTAATTTGCCTGGTGGCGAGTGCTATTTCGATTGCTCCATATTCGTTTCCTAGTGCCACTAACAAACCTACCAGTCGCTCGATACACTTCGCCAACAATTCAGGATCGATTAGAATCGAGCCTGGATCGTCGCCAAGATCGATTCGAAAGTCTACTTGCGGCTGATTGACGGCGTCCCATCCTAGGCTACTTATTTCAGTTAATATATTATTGACGTTGGTTGGTCGCGCCTGTAATGCAAACCAATCAACGGATTTCCCCGTTTGTAATTCCACTAATAGCATAAAATCTTGAACCAGTCGGGAGACTTGTGAACTCCCTGATTGAATACCCCGTAAATATACCACCAAGTCCTGGTCAGATTGCAAATTGTTCACATTGCCTGCTATTTTCTCGGTGTAATCAGACACGATATCTAGGGGCATTCTCAGGTCATCTAGAAGCAAGTCTAATATGCTTTGCTTGAGATCCTTAAAATCCTGTTCGACAGCTCCCTTCCTTTGGAAATGTCGGTCTAATTGTGTCTTGATTACAGCAAACAACTCGTTAGCATCATACGGTTTTGTCACGTATTCTTCAGCACCGCTAGTACGACCGCGAACAATATCGTCCCGTTCGCCTTTGGCAGTTAGGAAAATGAAAGGTATTTGCAGCCAGGCAGGATTTTTCCTAACTTCTCTGAGGAATTCATAACCATCCATGCGGGGCATCATAATATCAGTTATTATGAGATCTGGTTCTTGTTCCTCCAATTCTTGCAGAGCTTGTTTACCATCACTTGCCGTCAGAATCGACAATTCGTAGTCACCATCAAAAACTCCCAGTAAGTCACTGAGTCCTTCAAGCAGAAACCATTCATCCTCGACAAGCAAAATTGTTGCCGCTCTTTTTGCCGTGTGATGCCTTATCTGCGCCGACCTGGTGGCCAATTCCCCCTTTTGAACCGGTAAATACACGGTGAAAATCGAGCCTTGATTTTCAGCACTTTCAACTTCCATATAACCTCGGTGTAACTCCACCAGGCCTTTAGCTATTGCTAAACCTGTACCTGCGCCTTGTTGCTCCAGATCTTCTCGATTGTGCTGATAAAATAAGTCGAAGATCCGGTGACGGACATGTTCTGGTATGCCAATTCCATTATCTTCGATTGAAATGGCCAAGAATTCGTCCTCTGCCCAGGCGGATAAGATGATGATGGGAGACCGATCCAGATTCATCAATGAAAACTTTACCGCATTATCAAGCAGACAATCAAAAATTGAAAGGATGCTAGGTCTGTGACCGAATATTCTTGGTAATCGATCAGGAATATCGCATGTTATGTTAACTTTTTCATCCTCGTCATCTAGCCATTGTTGTTCACACAGACCTTGCAGCAAATCCGCAATATCTTCTATTGTTTCTGATTGTTGTTCGATATACTTTGGAATATCACCCGTTCGCAACTCGAGGATTCGAACGAGGTTTCCTACGAGTTTGCTCAATCGGGCTGTCCCAACTTGGATACCCTTTAGATACTCTCTCACACTTTCCGGATCGTCTCGCAGAACACCATCCGCTAACAATTCGTAGTATGCTGTAACATATGTGAGCGGTGTGCGAAATTCATGGTTGAGCAATTGGACAATGTTTCTACTAAAATTGTCCATACGTCGTTGTCGTTCAACCCGAAGCTCAAATGCCCGTTTAAGTTGGCTCTTAACTAATTGAAGTAGTTCATCACTTTCATAGGGCTTGGTGATGTAAAGCTCGGCACCGCTTAGCCGTCCTTTCAGTACATCGTCAGTGGTTCCTTTCGCAGTCAAGAAAATAACAGGGATATGGATCCAGTCCGGCTGTTTCCGAAGGTGTTCAAGGAATTCAAACCCCCCCATCCTTGGCATCATGAGATCGGAAATGATGAGATCAGGTATTCGACCTTCAATAACCTCTAATCCCATGAGGCCATTTGTGGCTTTCAAGATATCGATGGAATAGCCGATATCAGATATCTCTAATAAGTCCGCAATACCATCTAGTAATGCTTGGTCATCTTCGACAAGCAAGATGGTAGCAGTGTTTTTCATATTTCCGCTAACTCGCAACGCAGATTTCAAAGTTTTTAGACAGCCACTACGCACTTAATCCAAATGAGGCAACAACATTATCGGCCGTTGCCGTCATGCTAGATTAATTGGTTAAGAGCGTCAATAGCACATCACGCCCAAACCAATTATTGCTGAAGTAATTCAAATGTTGCTACTTCAAACAGTTCGTAAGCGGCGAGCCAAAACCAACACAACAAGAAGACCCAATCCAACGATAGCAATTCCCCAAACGCTAATACCAGTCTGAGGCAATGTTTCACCTGCTCCTGGGGTGATCGGTGTCGCCAATCCACCTGTTCCTGTGCCACTGCCATCACCAGCATTTCCACCACTGGCAAGCGTTGGCATTGGTGTATTGGTGGCAGCGGCTTCGGGCTGCTGCACAACCTCAGTTGGAGGGGGAGTCGCAGTAGGCAAGGCCTCTTGCGTCTGCACCGCTTCAGCTGTTAAAGCGGTCATCAACCGCTCAGCTTCGACCGTTGCGTTTTCCGACTCCAAGATCGCTAAAGCAGATTGGGTTTCTTGTGCTTCAACAGTTTGGGTAACCAATGCGTTCTGCGCTTCTGTCGTTGCATTCTGGCTTTCAATCTGGGCAACAGCATCATCCTGCTGTTCGCCTCGCTGCAAGAGCACATAAACCAGCAAACAAGCGGCAAGAATGATAAATACCCCAATAAGGGATCCAGCCGCTATGAGAAACGAGCGATTAGCTGATTCCTCTTCCTCTACGACAAAATCATCTGAGAACTCTTCTGACATATTCGCCTCCTGACTTGACAATATACTGCCTCGTTATCCTTCAGCTAGAATGACTGCACTTTGGTTATGGATTACTGATATTTCAACATAATAAATCGATGTTTCCCAATGGTATGAAGTTGATTTCACCATCGTCGAATCGAACATCTGCACCTGGAAGATGCATGCCTAATTTATTCTTCCGAGGCTGACTATAAATGCGAATGACCTTGCCAATTCGGTTATCGAGACCGACTCGCCAAACACGAACTTGGGATCCGATAGACAAAGTATCGGTAGAACTTGCATATTGTTCCATTCCGGCCGATGATGGCAAGGAAATTACTACTTCTCCACGGTGCCCTGCAGGGCCACTTTGACTCGAAAACAATGCCGCCTGACGGCCATTTGACTGTACGAGCAGTTCAAAAATGGGCGCTGCCATCGCCTGATTTCCTATGCCGTCAGTCACAAAGATCGGAAAAGAAAACGACTGGGCAACATCTGTAATTCTTGATGGAATGCTACCTACAATCAACCCTCGTGCATTAAGCTCTTCAAGTTGTTGTAAGGTCTCAAATTGCGAAACATGCCCTGCTACCAAGATAGAACCATGAACATCAAGCTTAATATCCTCTGGAATTAACTCGTCTACGGGCGTATCTGTTGCTACTCTCAATTGCCCAAAGCTATCCTTGCCCGAATCCCAGACTCCTTGAATTTGGCTGCCGAATGTTTCAAGAACAACGCCTCGATTCGGCACAACTGATACAACACGACTTGGGATCATTGCCCGCATTTCAATCAAGCCCCCAGTGGGTTCCATGATTAGATAACCGTCATGAACTTGCCGCAAGGTACCTTCTACCGGGCATCGGTAAACCTTATCACGCTTCATGAATTCACTCTTGCGCAGTAGCGGTGTGCCCCTCTGAAGCGAAGCGCCTTCTTTAACTAATAAAAACTCCGTGATTTTATCCGCCGGTACGTTCAATATTTTGCTAGCTCTCAGAACTTGATAACTTGAAGCGGCAATTGCCCTGGCTACGACATGCACCGGATTAACTTCCTGGCCTACGGGAACGACAACCTCACCGGCTCGCGGCAACAGACGAGCTCTCCGGATATTGGTGAGCAACCTTATTCGGGTCGCATTGGTGTGTACAGTCATCGATTCCACATCTCACACTATCAAGGAACTATTAAGCTCCAACAGCCTCCATCCACTCTGCTAGTTGCTCGCGCCGCGATTCCTTATCCAAATCAGGGACAGGCCGGCCTCTGGCATCAACAACAAGCCCGATAGAAGCGCCAAGAACCTTAATTTTCCGGGTCCTGCCTCGACCGTGACCAATATCAATTCCAGATGCGGGGACCAAGGTTACAACAGCTTGCCTATTGGTTGGCAACGGAAAGACCTCTAGGGAGCCATGTGTAACCTTCATTCGTAAGTTGTCAACTCCCTCTGATTCAATTCGAACTTCGATAATGGAATCACCGGAACGGGATCGGCCACTTGGTACGACAACCCAACCCCAACGATCCAGCACACCGGAATTTAATACCTGTATGACCATTTCCGGTTCTAATGGAGCCAGTAGACCCATTGCTGCTAATACTGAATACTTATCAGCTATTATTTCAAACACACCGATTGGCTGTAGTGCATTCAACAATGCCAAGATTGTTAATTTGGGCTTCGGTGAATTGGTCAGCACACTACCACGTAAAATTAGGGAGCGGATTTCAGGCACTCTCCATCCTGGTTCCCATTTCCAACTACGAGCAACGTGTCGAATCGCCTGTCCAACCAACTGGCTGAGATGTCCTTGCTCTAAACGAAAACTGTCTACGGTCAGAGGTACAGAAGCTTGCTTAATCGACTTATCTTTGAAGTAATCTCGAATCGAATCTTCGTCAAACTTTGGAGACCAGCTCGACAAAAATCCAAGCTCCTGTTCCAGTTCAAGTCCTAAACCTTGTTCGCCAACTGCCAGGTCTGAAAAGATTAAAAGATTTACGTCGCCTGGTTCTGCAGTGGCCACTGTTAGTTGCGACCGACCAACATCAAGGCAAAGTATTCTAGCTTCATAAAGCGCCGCGAAGAATTCGCTAATTCCGACAAATGAGTGGGGTGTAAGGCCGACCGGTATGCTGCTCCATTCTTGGAGTCCATCGCTGCCACGTATCTGGCCAACTTTTTTCGCCAAATACATTTCAGTCAGCAAGCCAATAACATGGTCGAGCCTTTCTTTGTCTATTTCAGGTCGAATGTTCTCGGCCAAATACACTTCGGTGAGTTCACCAAAGGATTGTTCCACGCTATTTCTTAAATCTGCATTCCCAGCATAGATGATGGTGGGGCGATCTACGTCCTCCATCAGTCCCAAGCCTATGGCAATCGTATCGAATAGTGTTGTCATTTGCTTGTCCGCGCCACCATCGGTACCCCCAACCAACAGAATGACATCAATTGGCTGTTCAAGCATCGCTAAAAACTGGGCTGTCCTATCGCGCTTGTCAGTGACACAAAAACTATCAACCTCTTGAGCCGGTACTGACTCAAGTGCACGGCGAGCGCTAGCGACGCTTACATCCTCCAGTAACCCTGCTACTAAAACGCGTAATGGTGGCGCCACGCTAATAGTAGCGCCAAATTCATCGACGCCCACACCATGCGGCCGCCGTGGTCTTAGTAGGTTACCTTGATCATTTAACAATGTTCGGCCTGTTGCATCACTAATCTGACTAATTGCTTGTTGCATGCCACGAGTAATATCATACCAGGGCGAGCCTGAAGTCGTTTGTGACGATCCATGTCCGACAAGACGGTATTGTCCTTCGACAATATCATATAATGTTACAGTTGTCGTCGCTGAACCCACATCAGCGATCAAATAAGATCGACCCGGTTGGTACTCATCAAGCTTAGCTTCATCGAGTGTCTGTGTTAACTCTTCGGTCACAGATGTCATTGAACTAATGCCCCAACTAACTCGCCAATAGAGGTAAGATAGAATCCAACTCGGCCAATCAAAAGAACAAGACTGGTATTTAATGCGCCGACGAACAAAGCAGCCAGGGTCATGGTGATAACCGCCTTACCGCCTGTTTGAATGTAAGGAAACCAAACCGGCATTTTGGCGACACCTGTCGAGGATTCCTTCCCAGTAAAGAAGAAATACACCAAAGTTAAAGCCGCTAGCAGTGCGACGACAAGTCCCAAGATCGCATTATCATATCGAACCACAATCTGAGGAATGAGGGTGCCGGCAACAGCGCCTACCAAGCCTACCGAAGCGCCAATTCCAATGATTACGCCCATGCCAATATTCCCAATAGACGCAGTCTGGGGAAGTAGCTTCAAGAATAGGAATAACCCAAAAACAATAGGGATAATCCAAGTAAGCCTATCAATGAAAGATGATGCCTGACCGAAGGAATCTATTATCGGTAACAATACCTTCTCAACCACTACAATGACCGTAAAGCCTGCGCTGACGCCCACAAGAACATGAACCGCAAGTCGATACAGCGGATTATCCTTTATGATGAAACTTAGCACGGCTATGGTCAGTGAAAGACCAATAAGTGTGCCTCCTAGCTCGCCTAAAGTCTCAAGTAAATTCACTTGGTTTCTACTTTTTTATTTCCGGTCATTGCCAGATCGAAAATTCCGAAATACAGAGCACCGGTTACCAAAACGATAAATGATAACCATTGGGCTAACGTCAGACTATTTAATGCTTTGCTTATCGATTCAGCATCTTCACCTGATACCTGATCTACGGCAGCCGCGGCAGGCATTCCGGCAAGCGAGCCTGCCAATTGGTTGCTAGCCAGGTATGGAGTTGCCATCGGGCTAAGGGCTTGCGTTAGCCCACTGACTAGCGGAACAGGTTTTTGCGTCCCTACCTGCTCAATCCAACTGACGAGCGAGTCTCGTTCAGCGGTAAGAACGATGATTGCACTAACATTTAGTAGAATGTCTTGAGATTCTCCATCAATCGAGAGTCCAGGAATCGTTTCACATGAAGTAACATCAATAAGGCAGCTTCCCAGCCGCCTGAGCCCAGTCGCATCTCCGGGAAGATAGCCCAACGACGAACTATCAAGATCAATGACCTGTTCAGTTATTCTCTGAATTATTGGAACGGCGGCGGCATATTGGCTAATAGTTACAACAGCACTGCGATTAGTTGCTAATTCCTCAAGCAAGGTTAAGGCGACTGGATCAAGCTCATCTGCATAGGCAGGCGTATACTCAAAAGCGACCAACACGGGTTTGCCAGCAACCTGTTCTATCACAGCAAATGCTTCTTCTGTCTCTATGGGAATCGGCTGGGATTCAAGTCCTGGAACAAGCTCGTTCACTGCAGGAGCAAACCATCCGATGGTGACAACTGAGATCAATACGATACCGAGAATGATCCGAAAACTAAGGAAGCTATCCCGTGTTCCAGGTACTGATTTTGAAGGGGCACTGGATTGCTCTACCGTCGTAAGCTGCTTAAGTAAAGCGACTTGTCGTCTCTGTTCAACCGACATCGGGTTTTCGACCTGCAAACTTGTTTTTTGGGTCGTCGGAACAGAAGTTGCTAAGGGAAGAACTCCCTTGATACCAGCTAATATGCCTGCTGATTCAATTAACTCATCTCGATCGGTTTCAGCCAATTCTTCAGGCTTGAGAGCTTCCAGCCAATCAGGCACATCTGTCCCATCTTCTTTGCCCTCACCCTGAACCATCTCAGGATGTGGAGGCGGCTCCTGGGACTCGCTAGGTAATTTCAGAATTGGCCCGGGACTCAGAACCGAATCGGCTTCTTCATCCGCCGTTTGATCGGTTTCAAGCATCTCATCTAGCTCATTATTTACATCAACCCCAGATAATTCTGAATACCAGTCAACCTCTGGCGAGTCCGGATCAGCTTTAGCCAAGTCAACAGTCATTTCCTGCTCAGAGCTTGCATACTCTTCGGAAAAAACGGGATCAGAGCTGGACTCCTCTTCAATCTCACGCATTTGCTTTGGATCGAGGAGCGATGGCGACTTATCGGATGGTTCATAATCGCCATAATCAGTTGAAGAATGTGGTTCGCCTGAACTATCGCCTCTTCCGACAGCCTCGTCCTGCAACCAATCAGGCAAAGACTGCGACGCCAATTGCTCTGGAATACCTTCAATCTCGTGATAAGGGGATAGCGGCGCAGTCTGACCCACAAGCGATGCCTCATCATCTGATTCGCCCTCTCCTGAGTGGGCTGGTTCCTTTAAATAACCGCTTTGATCATTATCATCTAACCAACCCTTTTGATCACGCGATAGCTCAGCGGCCCAATCATCAAGTGATTCTGGTAAATGTGCTGATTCTCCTGCTAAACTATGATCTTGCCCGCTAGCAGCAGGTGCTTCCAAACCTGGATCAAGATCTCTCAGCCAA
>JAHEJP010000179.1 GCA_024638855.1 Chloroflexota bacterium | reverse complement strand
CCCAAGCAGGTTACAGCACATCGCCGGTTTTTTTCCAGGCAACAATATAATACTTGGGTTACTGCCATCTTAGAGGAGACAGAAGAACTATGAACTGCAAGAAGATTATCTTGTTATGCGCAGCCATACTTCTCCTTTTGCTTTCCGCCTGTACGGCCTCCCAGGGCACTGAAGGACCGGTAGGACCTGCCGGTCCAGCCGGGCAGCCGGGCCCCCAAGGTCCGCCTGGAGACCCGGCATTTGCCAGCCAGAGTCATATCGGTTCTGAACAATGTGGTAGCTGCCACGAATCCGAATACGCCACCTTCAGCCTCTCCGGTCATCCCTATAAATTGATTAAGATTACGGACGGAGAGCCGCCCCAATATCCCTATGACGCGATTACCGGTGGCGTACAGGATCCGCCCGAAGGTTATACTTGGGATGATATAAGCTACGTCATCGGCGGCTTTGGCTGGAAAGCGCGTTTCATCGACCAGGGCGGTTACATCATCACCGGCGACGAAAATGCCACGACCCAGTACAACTTCGCCAATGAAGATGTCGGGACGGAGGCGGGTTGGGTTCCTTATCATGCCGGCGAACAAAAAACATATGACTGTGGCTCATGCCATACGACCGGCTTTAATCCGATTGGACACCAGGACGGCCTGGAGGGCATCACCGGCACTTGGGCTTTACCAGGTATCCAATGCGAGGAATGCCATGGCCCCGGCAGTCGCCATGCCGAAGATCCCTATGGCGTACGGATGGTCGTCGACCGGTCCTCCCAACTTTGTGGCCACTGCCACATTCGCGATAACACGGCCGAAATCGACGCTGACGATGGTTTCATCCGCCATCATGAACAATTCGAGGAAATGTTCAGCTCTAAACATTTCGCCATAAGTTGCGTCACTTGCCATGATCCGCATGCCAGCTCAAAGTTTGCCGACGAAGAAATCAATCCCAGTTACGGCATTCGCCAAAGCTGTGATAGTTGTCACTGGCAGCAAAACTTCCAAAACAATAAGAAGCATCTGGGTGTGGACTGCGTCGACTGCCATATGCCGCCATTGGTTAAATCAGCCGTCGGTGATATCGACATATTTACAGGCGATATTGCTTCTCATCTCTATTCAATCAATCCGGACCCAGATGCGACCCAATTTTCCGAAGATGGCGCTTTTTCAGAGCCTTATATCAGCTTAACCTATGCTTGTATGCACTGCCACAATGGCCAGCGAGCCAGCGAAAAGGATCTGGAAACATTGTCCGACATGGCCACCGGCTACCACACACCCCCGCTGCCGACGCCAGAACCGACTCTAGAGCCCTCCTTAGAAACAACGCCAGAACAGACGCCAACGGCTCAGCCTTCTTCCTGAACACCAGCTTTGGTTCCAGAATGAAACCTGGTGCAGCTAATAACTAATATAATCAGCCGCTTAAAGGATAATTCGTATGAAGAGAATCTTTGCCGCCATCAAAAATTTTTTCTTTCCTTCGCAGGACAGCCCGCGCTGGCTTCGTCTCTTGCCCTTTGTCGTACTGGGTGTCCTTACCATGTTGGCCATTTCAGGATCCGTCTACGGTTGGAATTACACGAACTCCCCTGAATTTTGCGGCTCCGCCTGCCATACCATGCCACCCGAATACAATGCTTATTTGCGCTCTCCTCATGCTCGGGTCCGTTGCGTGGAATGCCATATCGGCCGCGACGTGGTCACTACCCAGTTCACCCGCAAAGCAGGTGATCTTCGCCATGTCGTCCTCACTATCACCCAGGACTACGAATTCCCCATCTATACCCGGGCCATGCGACCGGCCCGGCAATCTTGCGAGACATGTCATTTCCCAGAGAAGTTCTCGGATGACAGTCTGCGTGAAGTGCGCAGATTTGCCGATGATGAGCAGAACTCATTAGAGAGCACCTATTTAATCATGAAGACCGGCGGCGGCAGCAAGCGCGAAGGGCTCGGCCGGGGCATTCACTGGCATATCGAAAACGAAGTCCGCTATCTACCCACCGATGATCTCGAACAGAACATCCCCTATGTGCGGGCCGTTGACGACGATGGCAATATCACCGAATATTACGACGTCGCCTCGGGCCTTACGCCGGATGACGTCGCCGGCAGCACTCTGGAAACAATGGATTGCATCACCTGTCATAATCGCATCACCCACGCTATTCCCAACCCTGATGACGCCCTCGACCTGGCCATGACCAAAGGCCTGATCGCCAGGGATCTGCCTGCGGTCAAAGAACAGGCCACCCACTTGATGACCCAAGGCTACAGTGATCAGGAAGAAGCGGCCCAGGCTTTTGGCGAGCTAGACAGTTTTTATGAGCAGAACTATCCCCAAATCCACGAAGTGCGTCAGGAAGATATCCAGTTAGCGATCTCAACCATGGAAGACATTTACAGCCAAAGCGTTTTCCCTGAGCAAAAGATTGACTGGAACACCCATCCTGATAATTTGGGCCATAAGGATGATCCGGGCTGCTTCCGCTGCCACGATGGCAAACACTTGAGCGGTACCGGTGAAGCTATCCGTCTGGAGTGTAACTTGTGCCATTCGGTACCGGTCAAAGCTGACCAGAATTCGCTGGTCACTGAAATCGAACTGGTGCGTGGTCCTGAGCCGACCTCTCATACCCATAGCAGTTGGATCACTTTGCACGGCAAGGCCATAGACTCGTCTTGCGCTGCCTGTCACCCTCCAGTCGATCCCTCGGTCGACTACACCCAGTTGGAAGGCAAGCCGCCGGCCGATGACTCTTACTGTGGCAATTCCGCTTGTCACGGTCCGGATTGGTTATATACAGGCTTTGATTCGCCAGAGTTAGAACCCTATCTTGAGCGGCAACTGTACGTCTTGCAGAACACCAGTCCCTACCTGCTTGAGGGCGTACCCCGCACTTATGATTCTACGTTCAAGGCCATGTTCGACGGCCGCTGCGTTTTCTGTCACAATAGCGGTCTGGATCCAGAAGGCAACCTGGATCTGAGCAGCTACGGAGGGTTGTTGGCAGGAGGTAATAGCGGGTCAGCTCTCGTTCCCGGCGATCCTGAGGGCAGCCCGATCATACAGCGCCAGTCGGGTCCAGGCGACCACTTTGGCCAGGTCTTGGACGAGGAACTGGAAGCCTTGCATGAATGGATTGTGGCAGGTGCACCCGAGAATTAAGTTACCACCTGCCCAGTTATAAGTGTTTGTTAGGTACAACTAGATATTGATTATCTGGCCAACAAGCCAGTACTCTGTCGGGTTAGGGTCGGAATAATGCCCGATTGACAAGCAGTAGGAGGAATGCATGCGCAAACTGGATCGCTACAACCGTCGGGACTTTCTGGGTGTTGCGACGGGAGCCATAGCAGGGTTGATTACTGCCAGCCTCGCCATACCGGCCGTGGCCTACATTGTTGGTCCAGCCCTGCGAAAAAATGAAACCGAGGAATGGATCCTACTGGGTTCGACATCCAAAGTTGAGATCGGCACCCCGACTCTGTTCAAAACTAAGATCGAGCGCCAAACCGGCTGGATTTTGAATGTAACTGAACTCTCAGTTTATGCTCTGACGGAAGATGGGCGCAGATATGTTGTCATGTCAAACACATGTACCCACCTGGGTTGTCGCGTCCGCTGGATCGCCGATCAAAATCAATTCTTCTGCCCCTGTCACAACGCCGCATTTGACAAAGAGGGACTGGTTGTTTCTGGTCCGCCGCCTCGTCCATTAGACCGGTACGAGGTCAAGGTTGAAGACGACCTTCTATTCGTGCGAGGAGCTTAGCATGACCACAAGAATGGGTAATTGGCTGGATGAACGTCTCGGATGGCGCAGCGTATGGAATGCCATTTTCTTGCGCAAAATACCCAAAGTCAACTGGTTTTATGCTTTGGGCAGCGCGACCTTGTTCCTGGCCGTGTTACAGATAGTGACCGGAATCCTGCTGACTATTTATTACGTCCCGACGCCTGACCATGCTTATGATAGCGTTCAGTTTATTACCACCCAGGTGCCGGCCGGCTGGTTCATTCGCGGTCTCCACCACTACGGCGCCAGCGCCATGGTTATCCTGACGGTCTTGCACATGATCCGGGTTATTGTTTATGGCGCTTATAAATTTCCCAGGGAGGTCACCTGGTTCACAGGCATTGGCTTGCTGTTGGTGGTTGTCGGCTTCGGCTTCACCGGCTATTTGCTTCCCTGGGACCAAAAAGCCTTCTGGGCTACGACGGTAGGCACCCGTATTCCCGCCACAACGCCACTGATCGGCGATACAATTCTGCGAATCATGCGGGGTGGATCAGATCTATCAGCGGTCACGCTAGCTCGCTTCTTTGGCGTTCATGTTTGGGTCCTTCCTGCTGCCCTGCTTATCCTGCTGGGTATTCACATCTATCTGGTCATTCGCATTGGCATCAGCGCTGTGCCCAGGCGAGACGAATGAGGTACTGGCGATGAAAGAAGAGGAAAAACAAAAATACCTCGAACATTATAAAGAGGCTAAGGAAAAGGGCGTTCCTTTCTTCCCCGACATTCTCTTCAAGGATGCCGTTTTATCCTTGCTTGTATTCCTCATACTGGTCGGATTGGCCTATTTCATTGGCGCGCCATTAGAGGAACGAGCAAATCCGGCCGATACGTCGTATACGCCGAAACCGGAATGGTATTTCCTTTTCCTGTTCCAGTTATTGAAGTATTTCCCGGGAGAGCTGGAAGTTATTGGGGTCGTGCTGCTACCCACGGTAGCGTTAGTGGTGTTGCTGCTGTTGCCCGTCATCGATCGCAGCTCACTGCGTCATTTCTCATCGCGTCCGATCATCATTGCCATCACCGGCATTCTGCTCGTTGGAGCGATATTCCTGACCGTGCAGGCGGTGCGGGAAGCGCCACCCCCGGTCGAGGTTTTTGGAGGTGATCAGACGGCCGTTCTTTACGCCGAGAATTGCGCCGGCTGTCACGGTCCGGAGATCAACGCACCGTCGGGCACAAATTTGCATACCATCATCGCCCAGGGCAAACATGAGGGGATGCCTGCCTGGACGGCCGACCTGACGACGGATGAGATCGATGCCCTGGCCGGATTTGTCTTATCGCCGGCCGGCAGCGAACTTTTCACCACAAACTGCACCGCCTGTCATGAGGCGCCCGAATTGGTCGCAGGTGATCCGCAGCGGCTGAGTAGCGCGCTGGATCAGGGCAAGGAATTTGCCCAGCACTCCGATCAGGACATCCCCGAGTGGGATGAAGTCCTCAACCGGGAAGAGCGCACGGCGCTGCTTAATTTCCTGATTGCTCCGGACGGGCGACGCTTGTTCGCCATCAACTGCTCGCCCTGTCACGGCTCAGCGGTAGCAGTGTCCGGAGATCCGGCTGAACTTCGCGACATCATTAGCGAGGGTGGTTTGCATCTCGAGATGCCTCCCTGGCAGGAGAAGTTGAGTTCTGCTGAACTTGACCAACTGGCCGAGTATATAGTCGATCCTGCCTCAGCATCGGGCGGCGAGGCTCTTTTTGAGCAAGATTGTGCCAGGTGTCATGGCGACCGTATTCCACAGATGGACGATTACGAAGAGGCCCGGACGGTTATTGCCACCGGCGGAGCACACGAAACGATGCCGGTCTGGGGTGATGTACTGACCATCGAGCAACTGGATGCGCTGGCGGCGTACACCATCGAAGCTGCCGAGGGCACGCCTCTGGTAGCTGGCCAACAGTTGTTCGTAGAGAATTGTGCCAACTGCCACGGTGATCTGGGAGAAGGGGGCGAGAATCCAGCCCGGGCTGGCGATATCATCGCGCCTATCAGCACGGCCGAGTATCTGAAAACACGCGATGATTTCACCTTGCGGGCTATCATAGCCCAGGGCCAACCCAATTTTGGGATGTCCCCCTTCGGCGCTTCTTACGGTGGACCGCTAGACGACGATCAGATCGACTCAACGGTTGCCTATATCCGTTCCTGGGAAGCCGACCCGCCTGTTGAACTGCCACCAGATGCACAAGCCGACACATTAGCCCTGGATGGCTTCGAGATCTATACCGAAATTTGCGCCCAGTGTCATGGTATTACCGGTGGTGGTGGCGTTGGCCCATCGCTGCGTGCCGCTGAATTCCGCAATGCCAATTCGAGTCAGGATGTTTTTAACACCATCAGCCAGGGGCATGGAGCCACCGACATGATCGCCTGGGGCGCAATTCTCACCTCTGTGCAGATCGAGCAGTTGGTCACTTTCATCGAGCAACTGCCCATTGACGAGCCCGTTCCGCCCACCAGAGTCCCGAGTGAAATGGACGATGAGGAAGCGTCCAGTGACTCCGAAGAGGTGCCAGATCAGGAGGCGGAACCGGAACCAACCGAAGAGCCAGCCCAAATCGAGATCTCTTTCGCGGCCAACGTGATGCCTATTCTGGACAGCCGTTGTGTTGATTGCCACGGTAACGACGGCGGTTGGGATGGCGACGGATACGATGCCGTTATGACCACAGGTGACAATGCGCCGGTAGTTATCCCCGGCGACGTCGACGGCAGTTTGCTGGCCCAGAAGCTACTAGGCACCCATGAAGAGGGAGATATCATGCCGCCGCCGCCAATACGTCCGCTTAACGAAGAGTTGATCCAGATAATTCTCGACTGGATTGCCGCGGGGGCGCCAGACAATTGATGTCTTTCTTTGCTTGTTGTCAGGAGTGGTTCGGGTAGAATTGCCCATCTGCCCAACGCTTTGATTGGGCGGCTCGATTCGTAGGGCAAGTCTATGAATCTGACAGCCAAGTGCGAGGTATGCAGTGAGCGAGTCAGAAAAAGTCGAACTTACCGCTCAAGAATGGGATGAACACCAAAAGGATAGGGCAGAGAAAGCATCCGATGGCCTGATATGGTGGGAAGCCGGTCCGGCCATTGACGAGCACATCAACTGTAGGATCACCGGGGATGCCAAAGAGGGTTGGATACAGTATACGCTGCGGACTCGTTTCCAGGGCAAACTGCCTGTAGACAACTGCCTTGTTTTGGGCTGCGGTACCGGTCACCTCGAGCGTGATATGGCGTCACTCGGGGCGTTCAAACACTGTGATGCCTACGATATCTCCCCTGGTTCCATCGAGACGGCCACCTCTCTGGCTCGCGAGGCTGGCTACTCGCACATCGACTATCAGGTCGCCGATGTGAACGATTTGGTTCTGCCGGCCGGCCAATACGACACAGTCTGGATCAGCGCGGCCATGCACCACTTCAGCGCCCTGGAATTCGTCTACCAGCAAATCAGGCAGAGTCTGAAAGCAGATGGTCTGCTGGTCATGGTTGAATATTTTGGACCCAACAGATTTCAGTTTCCTCAGCGCCAGAAGGAAGTGGCTGACCTTTGTCTGCGGCTGTTGCCTGAGAGATATCGAACACTCAGACCTCAGGCTATCGAGCGCGAACTCGAGCGCGGACCCATGAACAAAGGGTTGAGGTGGTCCGCCTCTAGGGTGGTTGCCAAGACCAGAGAGGGTGACCTACCGGGAGTGCTGATGCGGCGTCTCACCGCCTACCGGGCGAAGTACACCGGTAGTACGCCGACTAAGGAAAGCGTAAGTTTCCCGACCGAAAGCAGTGTCGCGGCCGACGACCCGTCGGAGGCCGTACGCTCAGCGGAATTGCTGACTGTCCTCAAGCAACACTTCGAGATCGTGGAAATGACGGGCTTTGGCGGCAATATCATCCAGTACCTTCTCAAGGATATCGCTGGTAACTTCTCGGCCGACGATCAGAACTCGCAATCGCTACTTCGAATGATCCAGATGATTGAGCAAACGCTCATTCAGTGCGGTGAATTCGAGGATGACTTCGCCTATATCGTTGCCCGACCAAAGGCGATAGCGTCGTCCTGACACAGTCAACTATCCCCATTGTCCCCGACTTCTGGGAATAGGGGCGGAGTAAATTGCACGATTACTTCAGATTGGCTGATATGGGTCTTCAAGAGAGAAAACCCTCTCTACTGCATATATTATGCTGCGCACTGGCACTATAGCGGCCAATCCCGAAGCATGCGCTCGGTCTCCTCAGAATGGCCCATCTCGTCGCGCACCATATCTTCCAATTGTACGAAGAGTCCTTAATCGCCGCACTCTTCAGCCTCTCGTGCGCGTTGCGAATAATCCTTGCCGCCCTGGATTTCGGCCGCCAGTACTGCCTGTAGCATTTCCTGGTTCTTATTAGCCGGGTGGACCGAGACCAGGCTCGCCAGGAGGTGCTTGATAATTTTGCCATTTCTTAGCGGTCTTAGACTGACAGTCTGCCTGGTAGGTCACGTAGCTGGAAACCAAGTGTCTTGCCGGCTGGCCAACATCGCCTTGACTGTCTGATTTTGATGCCATGGGCTAAGAGCTTGAAAGTTGTGGGTCGGTTTAATCTGATCCAGAATAGCTAGATCAGCCATTCTCGGCCCAGTTAGGCTTCTGTATCCCAGTCATTCGTCAGGCACCAACGCTAAATATAAAAAAGCCGGCTGCCCGGTCACGAAGACCTTGGCAGCCGGCTTCTTCTTTATACTAAAATGACTAGGACCGTTTAGGGTCGAGTCAAACCGGAAACGTCACCGCCCATATCTTCCAAGCTATCATACAGTATTTGGAGGACATAGGCGCCATTGTGGGCGAATCCACCGGGATCCTTGGTCGCGTACTGGTAGTTATACGCAGCGCGCAACAAGGCTGGCGTCCAAGTCGCGTAACGCTCGCCCGCATCATCAAAGAAGTAGGGATACGCAGCTGGATTGTACTCGATTGGGCTAACGCCCTCGTTGCCGGCCGCATACTCCTGCATGGCCACCAGCAAAGCTTCGCGTATGGTCGCAACCTCATTGGCAATGCCTTCGCTGGCGTCACCATCACCATCAAAGTCGGTTTCACTGACGCGGATGTTTTGCAGATCCTCTTCAGATGAAACGCCATCGTGGCAGTTGCCGCAATCTTCGACCACCACTTCGAGCGCATGAGCATCATGACACTCGATGCATGTATCGAAGCCGGAGACATGCTCATTACGGCCGACGTACTCTTTACCAGCGTACTGGTAGCCCACTTCAGCCTCGGAGCCAAACAGCGAACCACCGGCCGGGAAGTAGTGGACGTTGACGAAGCCAAGAGTATCACTTACTTCATCGTCACCGAGTTCGCCAATCCTGGCGTCGACGGTGCCCGAATAGGAACGACCCTGGTGGCAATTCATACACAGGTTCGCCTTCAGGCCATTCTCCTCATCAACCTCAGCCAGGCTGAGCGTTGCGCCACTGGGGAACTCGACGGATTCACTTTCATAAAGGGTAAAGGTCGTCAAGTCACTGTGGCACGTGGCGCAGTTCAGGCCATTGGCCGTCGGCTGCTCAATAGACACGCCCTGCTCAATATAGAGCGGCAGGCCTTCAGCTGAATGGCACCTGCTACATGAACCAGGTACAGCGCCATCTTCATCCCAGTGACGGAAAGCTTCCTCAGAACCTGCAAAGTGACCATGGTCAATACGATTGGCCATGCTTAAGTCAATTGGCTCAGAAAGCGCTTCATTCAGGCTAACGATAGAATCGTAAAGCAGCTCGATGATGTACTTGCCGCCGTGGGCGAATTCACCGGGATCCTTTTGGGATACCTGGTAATTGTAAGCCGCTTTGGCTAGCCGGGGCGTCCAGGAGCCGAATCGCTCGCCGGCATCGTCGAAGAAGTAGGGATAAGCGGCTGCATCATATACAATGCCCGTGCCGCCAACTTCGGTTGCGTAGGCTTGCATGGCTTGGTAAAGCATCTCCTGTAAGCCTTCGATTTCGAAGATAATGCCTTCATCCAGGTCGCCATCGCCGTCGTAGTCCACTAGGGAACCCGGCATGCGGATGTTGACCAGGTCTTCGGCGCTCTCGACACCGGTATGGCAAACGGTGCACTCCTCGACCTTTACCTCAAGCGTATGGGGATTGTGGCAGTCGATGCAGCTATCGTAGCCGGCCACGTGGTCGAACTTACCATCATAAGTCATGCCGTCATATTCATAACCACCCTTGGCGGCCGTTCCGTAGAGCGTTGCCGCCGCGGCGTAGTAGTGAATATTGGAGAAGCCCAGATCTTCGCTAACCGTATCCTCATCGCCTTCGCCTAAACCGGCATCGACGATCGACTGGTTCACGCTGACCGTGGAATGACGGCCCTGGTGACATTGCATACAACGTGATTCATCACCCAGACCTGTTACTTCTATTCCCGAGGGGAAGACAACGCTGTCAAGAG
>JAHEJP010000178.1 GCA_024638855.1 Chloroflexota bacterium | reverse complement strand
TCTATCGAAATAATTGGCAGCCACTGTTACTTTCTGTGCACTTGTCTATCACTAGACAAGAATTGCAGACCAGGACATCGGGCTGATAGACATTGACCAGGCCGCTTATGCGGCGAATGTACAACGTTACGTTTTCAATAAGAATGGGAAACAATGGGGATAGGCATCGACTGGCAGCCTAGTTATAGTTGATATTGACAGATTAGGTATGACTTGATCGTATTTGTACTGATAAGGGTCCAAAATTTGGAGCAAACCACGGATCTGGCAGTTGTTACAGTTAAGTATTGCAGGCTTTCATAAAATGTTGCAGAAGTCAAAAAAGGGACATCAAAGACCTGTTGAGGAACGAAGTTATATGGTCTCCAACACGTCGTTGAGGGAAACTTTTGAGAATGTTGAACGCGCTAAACAAGAATGGGAGTCCGCTGTTGATTCGCTTCCAGTGCTTATCTGCATAACAGACGACCAGGGTAAGATAATTCGTGCCAATCGAACTGTCGAGCATTGGAATCTCGGGCAGGTCGTTTCAATTAAGGACCGGTATTTTCACAAAGTCCTTCATCCCGCCTGTAGTGGTCAGAATTGTTATCTAGATACCCTCTTCTGGCAGTTCACTCGTAAGAACTTGGCAGACCAACCATTCCAATTTGAGACCTATGACGCCCATCTATCCCGGCACATTGTCATAAAGATCCACGCGGTTATATCAAAGAAGGAGGCCCAACCGCAAACGTTTGCGATCATCGTCCAGGATATTACCCAGCGACAAATGAGGGAAGAGGCGCTGCAACAAATAGTCAATAATGTCCAGGAAGGGTTACTCCTCCTGGACGCTGACCATAAGATAGTTTTAGCCAACCCAGTTGCTCGTCAATACTTAAAGCGACTCGTAGACAACGACTTGGATGTGCCAATTAAGGTGATTGGTGGACGATCTATCCTGGAGCTATTGACCCCCCCGCCTGAAAGAATGTCGTTCCACGAAATAGTAATCGATGAGCCAGTCCATCACATATTCGAGGTAAAAGCACATTCGATGGATTCCGATGTTTTATCTGGTGGCTGGGTTCTTATCCTGGAAGATGTGACCAAAGAGCGCAGTGAACGAGATCATATTCTTGCCCAGGAGCGACTGGCCACTGTCGGTCAATTAGCGGCAGGCATTGCCCACGATTTCAATAATATCATGGCCGTCATTGTCCTTTACTCCGGGATGCTATTAAAAAAGCTCACCTTATCTGAGAAAGATCGAGAGCGGTTAACGATCATTCGTAACCAAACAGAACACGCCACAAAGCTAATTGCCCAGATTCTCGATTTCAGTCGTCGCTCGATGATAGAGCGGAAGCCGGCGGATTTGCTACCCTTGGTTAAGGAAATACTCAAACTGATGGAACGCACTTTGCCAGAGAACATTGATATCAAGTTGACTTATGATAACGAAAATTATATCGTTAATGCCGACCTGGTCCGCATTCAGCAAGTGATTATGAACTTGGCAGTAAACGCTCATCATGCGATGCTCGATGGTGGCACCTTGCACATTGATCTAAGTCTTGAATTTATCGCGTCTGTTCATGAGTCTCCCTTTCCCGAGATGCCGCCCGGTGATTACGTAAGAATTACTGTATCAGATACAGGAACAGGTATTCCGAAAGAGCATCTTCCCCATATCTTCGAACCTTTCTTTTCCACCAAAGAGCCTGGGCAAGGTACTGGTCTTGGCCTGGCCCAGGTATATGGGATCGTGAAACAGCATGATGGTTATATCGATGTGAATAGCCAGTTGGATCGCGGCACAACTTTTATCATCTACTTTCCAGTCTCTGTGTTGCCAGGCACCGGACCTCTGGACAAAAAGAATGCCCCGATGGTTACTGGAGGGCAAGAAACTATTCTATTGGTTGAAGATGACAAAGCTGTTGGCGAAGCGCTGACTGACATACTAATGATGTATGATTACCAAGTGTTGTTAACCACAAATGGTCAGGAGGCATTATCGGTATACAATCAGCAAGCGGAGGAAATCGCTCTGGTAATTAGCGATGCCATAATGCCACTAATGGGCGGTCAGGAGTTGCACAAGGCATTGAGGGCAAAGGATCCAAACATAAAAATGCTGGTCATCACCGGATATTCCCGGGATTGGTGCGAGAAAAAGTTTTACGAACAAGGGGGCATCGGCTGGCTTGAGAAACCGTTTTCGGATAAGCAGCTTCTGACAGCTATCCGCTCGGCTTTGGACTAACCAAATGTAATTTGAGAGGTATGATGACAAATCAAAACGTGATTTTGGCAGTGGACGACCAACCTATGACACTAGCAGCAGTTGCTGATATATTGCAGGATGCTGGTTATGATGTGCTAACTGCCCCTAATGGCTTAAAAGCATTGCAGATAATGGAAGAACAAATGCCAGATTTGATCGTCTCCGATGTTGTAATGCCTGAGATGGATGGATATCAATTCTACGAAGCGGTGCGAGCAACTTCGACTTGGAGGATGATCCCATTTATCTTCTTAACAGCCCAAAGGGAACAAGATTTTATCAGGCGCGGATATAGTCTAGGCGCAGACCTTTATTTGATTAAACCAGTTGATGTTGAAGATTTACTACTCGCTGTTGAGACCCGGTTAAAGAGGATTACGGACATTCAAATAGCAGCTCGAGAAGAAGTGGGGCAAGCTAACAAGAAAAAAATTGAAACTCTTGGACACGAATTATTCATACCGCTTAGTTTCGTATACAGCAATATCATCAAGATGAAAAATGAAGGTGATACATTGAATCTCAGAGCGACTATCGAAATCCTGAACAATATGCAGCGAGGAACTGAACGCTTGGCCACGTTGATTGAAGAGCTGATGTCATATGTAGATTCTGACAGTAACGTTTGAGGATCAATTTATTGATGAGGGAAAGTAGCCTGAATTAGGAGCGGTTGCTGCCTTCGCCTCATAGGGGATCTTGTTGTTCATCATGGCTCACCCGGCCGCCACTCAATCGAGTGAAACCAGAAACGTCTGCATCGACGCCTAACAACCCAGATCAACTTGCCCTGCCAACGATATTAGCCTGACTATCGTCAACGATGGCGAGGCTAGCGCGCTTGCTAGCGATGGCGCCAAGACAGCAACTTGAGATCTGCTGGTCAAATCCAACCCAATTCGCCCGATCGCTATGTCAGCGGCATATTCATCGCTCAAGACGGCGGCATTACACAGGCGTGTAGTAATTATGACGCAATTACCTCGACTCTGGCAGATGTCGATAGATTGAGCGGTAATGGTCCTTTTTAGAATGGGGACAGTGACGCCTGTAGTGATGTCTCCCAGTCGCTTGTCACACCGCCAAGGAGATTCTTATATGAATTGCAGTCGGTAACAATTCCCTGTGATGATCCAGATCAGAATGGCTTCACCGCATTGTAGACCTGCACCAGTTAGGATAACGATACAAAGACCACCCGCATCAAAGTTAAGGATGCCGTTCCAGGAATAGTGGCTAAGTGCAATTGCGGCGAATTACAGATTGCAATGGCCCAACTGTTTTCACTCTGAAAATAGCGATAGTAGAACCAGCATCACCACCTTCTTGGGCCATCGTAATTAGCGTGCTGCTTATGGCCGTCACCTCTCTCTTTCTGGCGCCGGCGTTCAGAAATAGGTATTCCTCAAACGTGGAAGTAGTTTACTTGTGGCAAAAGGCTGCCAACAAATAGCAAGACTGGCTCCGATCATAAAAACTCCAACCAGCGCTACGGAAAATCATTGCTGAATGGAGTTCTTTTTTGTGTCTGGAATTATGTAGCCCACTCGGTAGGACCTCGGTCGAAAGAACCTATTGTTTCTTAGAATCCGCATCTTTGAGCCGAGCTTCCGGAACAGGTGATCCGGCCAGGCTTGCACCCCAGCGGCGGCTCAGCTTTCTTAACCTCGAACGCCCACGAGTGAACATGTAGCGGGCTCTTTTCCACTCACGGTCAACCATGGATATTTCAGGTGGGGTGACAGCCCACTTGACCACCGAACCAGCCCAGGTCAGGCCACCGCCAAATCCAACGAAGACTACATTATCATCCGGTTCCAGACGTCCTTCCGCAACAGCATCACATAGGGCGATGGGGATGGAAGCGGCCGAAGTATTGCCAGTCCGTTCGAGATTCATATAAAATAAGTCTGATGAAACACCCAATTTCTTCGCTGAAGACTCGATGATGCGGCTATTAGCCTGGTGGGGCACAATAAGGGAGACATCATCTATGGTCAAATCGGCTTTTTCCAAGACATCTTCGATCAAATCACTTATGACACTTGTAGCGAAGCGAAAGACCTGTCTCCCTGCCATGCTTATGGTCTTGTTTTTGTCGCCGTTGGTATATAAATATTCAGGACCAAGGGTCGGCACCGGATTGTGGTAAACGGCTGGCAAGCTCAAAAGATCGCCACCAGAACCATCCGATCGCAACGAGGAGGCCATCATCCCACCTGGAATGCTAGACCCTTTCAGCACCACTGCGCCCGCTCCGTCACCGAAAAGAATACAGGTGGCCCGATCCTGCCAATCCACGATCCGTGACATGGTCTCGGTGCCAATGACGACAGCGTTACGCACAGAGCCGGTAGCGATAGCCTGGCTGGCCATACTTAGCGCATAGACGAAACCTGAACAGGCTGCGCTAAGATCAAAAGCACCGGCTCGTCGCGCGCCCAGGTAATCCTGTACACGGCAAGCAGTGGAAGGGAAAATATATTCTGGCGTTGACGTAGCAACGATGATTAGCTCGATTTGTGAGGGATGAATATCGGCAACAGCCAAGGCCCGGGCCGCTGCCTCGAAAGCCATTGTAGCGGTCGTCTCCTGTTCTGCGGCGATACGCCTTTCGCTAATACCGGTTCTGGTGTAGATCCATTCGTGGGAGGTATCGACCGACAGAGCAATATCGTCATTAGTGACGATCCGGTCGGGTAAGAAACTACCCCAACCAACGATATGCGCATACTTCATGTCCGTCATAAATTTCCTATCATCCTTGCTGCCACAATTCACAACTAAACCAGGTTGGAGTTCACACGATCCCTAATTATGTAACCCCATCCTGGTCAATCGGTTGCGGCCGGATACCCAGCCCAAACGCTAGCAAACAGTGTTCAAATAAAAATGGGCGGTCGTCAGGATTAATTGCGAGCTTGATTGTCCAATGGCCGCCGGTAGAATACCGGCTCAATTATAGTGATGGAAACTGATGGTACCCCCGAACAGTTGAGATGCCAAATCGGATCAGGTCCCTCAAGCTAGTTGGTAAACAGAAAAACCTCTCGGCGAGCAGAAAGCACCACACCAATTAAAGTTCCTATGTATCAGTCTTTGCCATTTACAATGAAGCTCGGGGTAACTCAGAATCCCCTCTAGCTTTCTGGATTAGACGAGACCGGAGATAATGAACCAATCCGTCCCCAGGTCCAAGTTGGTTCCAAAGATCTTTCTATACGGCCAAGTCCTCTGAATTTTCATTGACGACAGGGGGCTGCTGCATTTGCTCAAACTGAGCTTGCAATTCCTTGCGCGTATCTTCCATCGCTTGTTGTGCCTCCGAAAGAGCTTCCTCCCACCGGGCCACGACATCATGCCGCAATTCTTCGCCTGAAGAAGGCGCCAAGAGTAATGCTGCGGTGGCGCCAACAACGGCTCCACACAAGGCGCCAGCAAGGAAGCTGAGTACTTTGTTCATCGAATAATCTCCTTAAATCAGATGATCGATTGGTAACCCCAGGTTGGTTTCAACCTATCCTTACCATGACGATCAAGGCCAATCTGACGCGTATTTAGGATCTTTTTTCCATAGATGATTATAGCCGATGAGGCATCCATATCACAATGATTTTATAACAATCAATCCCAGTCAATATCAGTCAATGATAGAACAGTCACCCGATTAATAGTTGACAATATCGATTTTTTCCTGGCAAAAATCACAGCCACCAAGTACCAGCCCGATTGGACCAAAATCGGTCCAGATATATAGTAGTCTCCAATAAAATTGTTATCTGACTGGAGCAGAAGGTAAAATGATGGTCAAGGAAAACCGCCTTGAACTAAGAAACGGTTGTAATATGTCAGAGTATATCGAGTTTGAAGTCGAGATGATGGATGATCCGGTCATCATGACCATCACGACCAACCTTGTTTTGGCCGAAGATGAGATTGAATATTATCCATCTTCAGCCGAAATGGCTGAGGGATCGGCGGTGGCCCAAATCATGGCATACGTTGAGGGAATCCAACGGCTGAAAATTGAGCGGAATAAGCTCACGGTATGGCGTGATCCCGACCTGCCGTGGCACCATATTGTAACTGATATCACGGCCGCCATTAAAGATTATTTTTTGTAAGTAGGTACAGCCAGATAAGGTAATAATGTCTGCTCGCAAACCAAATCCAGCCATTATCCTGGCAGTTATTTCTTTCGGCGTTTTCGTAGCTGCCGATGATTTGACAGTTGTTTCGACCATGTTGCGCCAAATCATTTTTGACCTTGAGATCCCGCTACCGGAGGGTCTTGGTGACGCAGCCTGGATCGTCAATGCTTACCTCATTGCCTATGTGGTGGTCATGCCCTTTATCGGCCGGGTGAGTGATGTCATTGGCCGACGCCCAGTATATATCGCCTCTTTACTCCTCTTCTTGGCGGGATCGATATGGGTACCCTTCGCCCCCAATCTGGGCTGGTTTATTGCCGGACGGGTATTGACGGCTTTAGGCGGCGGAGCGATGGTGCCAGTAGGAATGGCCGTTATTGGCGATGTATATGCTGTCAAAAAACGCCCTTCAGCCTTGGGTACATTGGGAGCAATTGATACGGCTGGATGGGTTTGGGGGCCGCTATACGGCGCCCTGCTCATTCGCTTCCTGGATTGGCGATGGCAATTTTATTTGAATATCCCACTGAGTCTATTCGCCATTGTTTTGTCCTGGTGGGCATTACGCCATCTGCCCAAACCCCAAGAAACCGGACGCATAGACTGGATAGGTACGGCACTGCTTACGGCCGGTTTGTTGTCGCTGAGCATCGCCCTGCTTAATGGCAATGATATTCAGAGCGCCGGCGGCCTTGCCGAACTAACCGGGGAACAGCCGCCGAATATGGCACCTCTGTACGTACTAGCCCTGATCTGTTTCGTCTGTTTTTTTCTGGTCGAAAGTCGTATCAGCCGCGGCGCAAAAGGGATTTTTCGCTGGGCATCTGGCGTCGCGCCTTTGCTCGACGCACGGCTGTTCAGGCGCAAGAACTTCACGCCGGCCATTGGCGTAAATTTTCTGGTTGGGGCAGTATTGATCATAGCCATGGTCAATGTGCCGCTGCTTGTTAATGTCTTGGAAGTTGATGTCACCCAGGCGGCTTTAACAAGCGGTTTCTTATTGAGCGCCATGACAATATCGATGGCAATCATGGCCTATGTTGGCGGCCGACTTACTGAAACAGTGAGTTACCGGCCGGTAACCATCGCCGGTTTGCTGGCTATCGTAATTGGATTCGCCTTGATGGGAAAGACATGGGAATTGGAAACATCCATGTCGCAGATGGCCTGGCAATTAGCCATTTTGGGAACCGGTTTTGGACTGGTTATTGCGCCGATCAGCGCGGCCGTGATCAACGCAGCACCCATCGATCAGCGAGGTATCGCTTCCAGCCTCGTCATCGTCCTGCGTCTTATTGGCATGAGCGTCGGTCTCTCTGGGCTTACCGCCTGGGGATTACGCAGGTTTGTGGAATTGCGAGAAAGCATCGAATTGCCACCGATAACCGACCCCAGCTTTCAAAATTCTGTAGTGGAAGGCTTGACGGAAGTGACGATTACGGTTTTGACCGAAACATTCCTGATATCCTCGGTCATCGCCGGTCTAGCGATTTTCTTTGCCTTATCCTTGCGATCCGAAGACAAGTTGGAGCCAGCCATAGATCATGTCTCGGCAGGCACCCCAGCAGAGTAAGATGGAGCGAGAGACCGATCACAATTCGGCTTTCAAATTGAGGGTAATTTGCAGATCGTCCAATTGCCTTTGGTCGACGCTTGAAGGCGCATCAGCCATTAAATCAGCCGCGTTTTGACTTTTAGGAAAGGCCATGACCTCGCGTATATTTGGTTCGCCAGCCATGAGCATGACCAACCGGTCGATGCCTGGAGCGATACCGCCGTGAGGTGGCGTTCCATATTCAAACGCATCCAACAGATGTCCGAATTGGTCTCTAGCCATTTTTGGCGTTAAACCGATTAGCGCCATGATCTTTTGCTGCAATTCTCGATCATGAATCCGAATGCTGCCGCCACCAACCTCATAACCATTACAAACCAGATCGTACTGTTCGCTTAGGACAGCTCGAGGATCACTGTCGAGCAAAGGTATGTATTTCTGTTGCGGAGCGGTGAACATATGGTGGCTGGGGGCATAGTGCCCTTCTTCCATTTCTTCCTCAAAAAGAGGAAAGTCGACGATCCAAACGAAGGCCAGCTCATTCTTTTCTTTGTAACCTAAGCGACTGGCCATTTCTTCTCTTAATGCACCGAGAACGCTGTAGACAGTCCGGGGTTCGTCACTGGAAAATAGCAACAGATCGCCGGGTTGGGCGTCCAGACGATCTACCAATGCAGTCAATTGATCAACATCAAAGAACTTGGTGATGAAGCCACGCATCTGATCCGTCTCTTCATCAATAGCCATCCAGGCAAGCCCCTTTGCGCCTGCCTCACGGGCAATCGCTTCTAATTCTTCCATCTGCTTGCGGCTATAGGATGCGCATCCAGGAACGCATATGGCCTTGGCCGGCCGGCCGGCGGCGACATTTTCAGCGAACACTCGGAACGCGCTCTTACCAACAATATCAGAGACATCGACCAACTCAAGACCGTAACGCATATCCGGGCGGTCGGTGCCAAATCGTTCCAAAGCCTCGGCATGCGTCAAGCGAGGAAAGAGCTCGGACGCTAGGGGCACGATGCTGGTCATGTTGACCATACCAACCATCATCTCCTCAATGAGGCTCAGGATGTCGTCTCGCTCTACAAAGCTCATTTCGAGGTCAAGTTGAGTGAATTCGGGTTGGCGATCGGCTCGTTGGTCTTCATCTCGGAAACAACGGGCGATCTGGTAATACTTATCCAGACCGCCTACCATGAGCAATTGTTTCAACTGCTGGGGGCTTTGAGGTAGCGCGTAAAATTTACCAGGATGCACGCGGCTTGGAACAAGATAGTCGCGCGCACCCTCAGGGGTGCTCTTGAATAAGATCGGCGTCTCGATTTCTAAAAATCCTCGTTCATCCAGAAAATCCCGAATAAATTTGATAGCTTTGTGACGGATCTGCAAGTTCCTCTGCATTCGCGGCCGCCGCAAATCCAGAAAGCGATATTTTAAGCGCAAAGCCTCGTCGACTGACTCATCACGTTCAATGGGTATAGGAGGAGTCTTGGCCTGGTTAAGGATAACTATCTCGTCGCTTAGGATTTCGATTTCGCCGGTGACCATCTCAGGGTTTTCCTGGCCAGCCGGCCGCCGGGTAACCTCACCGCGAACTTGCAATACGAACTCGGGGCGAACGTTTTCGGCAGCGTTAAAGGCACTCTGTGATCTACTTGCATTTACTGTAACCTGGGTTTTGCCTTCACGGTCGCGAAGATCGATAAAGATAATACCGCCCATATCTCGCCGGCGATTAACCCAACCCGCCAGGGTCACCGTTTGCCCAATCTGTTCGATGCCTAATTCGCCGCAACTGTGTGTCCTTAACATGACCATCCTTCCTGACTGGAGATCTTAGTGGGCCTGGAATAGTCCGGTGCTAAATTGCACCCTTGATGATCTCCTGTGGTATAGAGAGCCGGAATTGTAACTTGCCGCATTCCGAGAGACAAACGCATCAGGCCAAAAATATATAATCGGGCGAAGCTGATAACGGATAGAAAACCGGCAGCTGTTCAAATTGTAAATAAGATATGCGGGATATGTTTCTTGCAATAAATGTGCTGAGATTTGTCCAAAATGGCGTTGCCTATCCATGACTTATTAAGAAAATATTGATAAAAATTGACATTGATTCTCTTAACTGTTAAAATCGTCGAACAAATCAGGGGAAGATGATCGATACTTTTTTGAAAATTCGGAGACAATAGGAAAAAGCAAGCATGACAACTATTGAACAGACTGAAACGATCCAATTAACTGATAGTGCAGCCAATATGGTGCGTAACTTACTGGTTGAGAAGAATGTTCCCGACTA
>JAHEJP010000544.1 GCA_024638855.1 Chloroflexota bacterium | reverse complement strand
TCGATATTACTTTTTTGTTCAGTCAAAATCGATGCGGACGATCGTGTGGTGCCGGTATAGAAAAGCAGCATCTTATCATTTAAATCTCTGGTCATATCAGGTGACAACTGCAACCTATTTATCTGGACCTCCCCGCTAGGCATAAACTCCATAAAGTTCATCCCACCGTAAGCGGCGATGTATTGATCCTGTATGCCAATGGGCTTTCCAAGGATGTCAATCTCAATTTCGCAGGCTTCGCGCGCCAGACGTTCTGCCGGCACCAATTCGCTGCGGTAGCTGTACATGGCATGCAGCGAGCCTACTGTGACTGTACTTGACGAGCCCAAGCCGGACCCTCTCGTTGGGATATCGCCCATAGTTGTTACTTCAACACCATAGGTAATGTCTGTCTTTCGTAAAGCTTCCCGAATCAAATCATGCTTGATCTCTGACAAGTCGTTGACCATCTCGGTATCGGTGTAGCCGACACGTAGCATGTCATCGAATCGCCTTTTGATTGTGACAAATATGTATTTATCAATGGCGGAGCTAAGTACGCACCCGCCTTCAGACAGGAAAAATGATGGGAAATCGGTGCCGCCACCAAAAAAGCTGATGCGTAGCGGTGTTTGAACGATGATCATGGCCTGCTCCTTGTGGCTGAAGTTTCTTTCGTTTCGAAGTAAGTCACTGTGCTTTCCAAGCCTTCCTTCAAGCTGACTAAGGGCTGCCATCCCAAGACCTCACGCGCCTTCGTTGCGTCGAGGTAGATTTTCTTTGTCTCGCCCAACTTGGGGGAGCATGAATAGCATCTTTTTTGTAACCAGCTGCTCATAATTAGTAGGCCCCTCGTCCCATAATGACCGCTGGGATCGTTCGCCACAATATCTGCAAATCCAGCCAGATACTCCAGTTACGAATGTAGTGCATGTCCAGTTGGACGCGTTCTTCATAACTCAGATTGGATCGCCCGCTGATTTGCCACAAGCCAGTGATGCCCGGTGGCACAGTCAGCAGGTTTAGTCCCCAATCGCCGTAATTACTCATCTCAGCTGGCGTAATGATTCGAGGGCCTACAAGGGACATCTCTCGTCTTAGTACATTAAATATCTGGGGCAACTCGTCCAGGCTGGCCTTGCGAAGGAATCGACCGACGCTTGTGACGCGTGGATCATCCTTGAGTTTATACTCCTGTGCCAGCTGCTGCTCAAGATCGGGATATTGGGCCAGAATCTTGTCGCCGTTGACGTGCATGGTCCGGATCTTGAAGGCGTCAAACTGGCGACCATTCATGCCCATGACTTTGCGCCGATGGAAAACCGGCCCAGGAGAATCCAACTTGACTATCACGCCAATAACAAAGAGCAGTGGCAACATGAGAATAAGGCTAGGTAAGGCAAAGGCATAATCCAACAAGAGCTTTAGGACGCGATCGATCCCGTTTAGCCGCGCTTTCCTCACCCGCACAAGCGGTACGTAAGCATATTCCTGGACATCCATACCCGTAGTAATAATCTCAAACAGGCCGGATGAAAGGTGTAAGTTCAGGTCGCTTGCCAGACCGTATTTTTTGAACAAACTCAATATATCGTCTCGAGACAGGGCACTATTCGAGAGAATCAGTTCCCCGATATGATGCTTGCGGATAAGCCGGTCCAGCTGACTGACGTTACCTAAGCAGTTTAGAGGTCCAAATACTTTCGAGCCAGGCTGTGCTTTATCGTCGACAAAACCGGCAATTTGAAGACCGGAAGTCTGCCAGCTCATGAGTTGCTGCGCTAGTGCGATCGCCTCCTGATTGGCGCCGACGATAATGGCGGGTGTTAAAAAATAGCCGCGCTTTCGTATTGTATAAACAATTCGCCTGATGATGAAGCGGCCGCCGCCAACAAATAAGAAAGCGGAAACCCAGGCCATGGCCAACCATCCCCGAGCCAGAACAAAATCTGTGATAAGAAAACTCAGGACAATGAGTGAGAATATCCCGACACCAGTCGCCCGAAATACAAGCGAGTATTCTATAGTCCCCCCAAGCAAATTACTTCGGCGATAAAGTCCGCTGATAGCGAAAATTAGGATCCAGACCGGGATAAGGAAAAGACTTAGCGTTTGATAGTAATTATAGTTGAGGAAAACATCTTCGCGGAACAAGCCAAGATCAAACGTGAAGCGAATATTGTAGGCAGCCAGAAATGCCAGGCCTATCATTACGATATCGTTGATGACGAGGCCAACGATCAGAAGGCGCCATTGGATGGCAGCCGACTGACCATTAATTACACGTAAAGATGGAATCTCCTCTGAATTCCCCGGTAAAGAGGAAGTAGATGGTTGTAACATTGTTTGAACCCCCATGATATGAGTGCGCCAATAATTAAGATGGATAAATGGAATAAAATAGTATGCTATCTGTCCTTAGACAGAGGGGCTAAAGCAGTTCTGAATACAACTTCAGTACTATGCTTTTAGCGACTCCCGCGGAATGAAGGGTGAGACTTCAGCGAACCTGATGAACTGCAGCCTGGTAAATCTCTTCAAGCTGTTTGGCAATTGTTTTCCACTGGTGGTGGCCCTCGACATAGGCTCGGCCGTTGGCTGCAATGGTCCGTTGCCGGTTGAGATCGTCGAGTAAGCCTATGGTCTGCTTGGCGAAATCAGCGGCATCCTGGGCGACTAATAGATCCAGGCCTGCCACTGCATCCAGACCGATGGTCACCTGTGGCGTGGCAACAACCGGCGTAGCACAAGCCATAGCTTCCAGCACTTTGTTTTGAACGCCTGCGCCATA
>JAHEJP010000177.1 GCA_024638855.1 Chloroflexota bacterium | reverse complement strand
CCTTTTTTTATTACTGAGCCTGGCCGTTTTGGTCGCCTGTAGCCCAGGGGCGCTGGATGAAGTGGCGACGGCAGACTTGATTGGCTCCCCTACGATACCACCGCCCCCGACAGAAGTTGGACCCCCGACCGAAGTTGGTGCTCCAACCGAACTCCCCCCTACGCCAACGCTGGTGGCCAGCCTCACCCCTCTGCCGACGCCTACGCCGCCAATGCCGGCTTCGCCAACTCCTGGCACAGGCCCTTTAGGCGGTGGCGTTGACTTGGCCGCCGTGCTGGTCCGGCCGGAGTTATGGCGGCCCAATTTGGGCGATATCGCCGTGGTCCGGGCCGATGGCTCGGGACTCCGGCAGCTAACCGACTACCGTTACAATGCCGATCCGGTCTTGTCGCCCGATGGTCGGCGCATCGCCTACCGTTCGGTGCCCAGTTCCATCACATCTCTGCCCGAGCCGGGGCCGCGCTTAAACGAAGGCAATTACAATATTTGGGTCATCACCAGCGACGGGGAACAGGCCTGGCAATTGACCAGCAGCGAAGCGGCCCGCAGCATACCGACCTGGTTGGCCGATGGCCAGCGGGTGGCTTTCAGCCAGGGAGAAAGCGGCGAATTGCTGGTTGTAGAAGTGGACAGCGGCGGCAGCCAGAGCCTGGGCAGTGGCTTTTTCGATCCCAAGTACCGGCCGGGCGGCAACGGTTTCGGTTATCTCACGGCCGAAGGCGGCCTGGCCTGGATGGATGATGAGGGGGTCAGGCAAGATATCTTGGCCGCAGCCGACTTACCAGCCCAGCACCAGATCCTCGATTTCGATTGGCGGCCGGATGGTCAGGAAGTGATCTATACGCTGGCCGACCTCCGCGAGCAGGTCTTCGATTCAACTTTGGGGGTCAAATACAGTCTATGGCAAGCGGATCTGACCGATGCGAGCCCGATTATGTTGGCCGATGGCGTCCGAAATCCCCGTATATCGCCCGACGGCCAAGTGGCGGCCGTGCTCACCGGCAGTGGCTATGGTGATGCCTGCGTCGTCGACCAGGGGTTGGCTTTCCTGTCACTGGACCCTGGCGGCGAGTTGGTGGATATGGTCGATCTGTCCGGCTATCCCCAGGACACCTTCATGGGTTCGTTTTACCCACTGGCCAACGTCACCTGGACTTCAGGTCAGCAAGCGTTGGGCGAGTTTGGGCTGACCTGCGATGAGGACCGCAGCAAGGCCGGCATGTATCTGGTTGATAGCCAGGCCCGGCAAATGGTCCAAGTCCGAACGGAGGGCCAGGCTGAAGGTGGAGACAGCCCACAAACCGGTAACCAGCTCGTGGATGCGGCCATCGAGGCTTTCCTGTCCAACGATATCAACGCCCGGCGCGAGTTGGTGCAATATACGACGGCCGGCTGCACCATGGTCATGGGGCTGGGCGGGCCGCCCAAATGCACCGATGAACAGGCCGAAGGGACGCCGGTTAGTTATTTTCCGCTGTTGGGGCCGGGAGAAGGCGTCACAGTGTTGCCCGAGAATATTGACCAAACCATCGACGTTGTGGTCGATGAGTTAGTCGCGGCCGTGCGCTTGGGCCAACCGGCCGTGGTCGACGAATATTACCCGGCTGGGACTTACGGCCTGATTTTTAGCCTGCCGGCCGGTCAAGGGACCAGTGGCATCCACACCCGATTGGATGAGAACGGCCGGATGGTGCGGCTGGACTATCTTATTGGGCCGGTGGAAGATGCGCTAGACGGCCTAGATGTGTTGGAAGTGTTGTTTGGGCCGGCCTAGAAAAGGCATGCAGGTCGTTGGTGGCTGAGTTGCCTTAAGGTGGCTAATTCTTCCATGTTAATCCTGTTAGCCTGGTCACTGTTATATCAGCCCTTGCTTAGAAAGCCTCTCAAGAACAAACGCGAGCCTCTCTTCAGGCGACAACACGGGTACCCTTACAATGTTGTATCCTAAAGCACTGTAATCGCGTGATGTCCACGATTCGAAATAAGCTGCAGTTGGATCATCTGCTACCCTAACTCCGTCTTGCTGATACGGTAATCGGTTGAGCAAAAACACTGAGGCATAGTGATGTTGGAAGCAATCTAACAAGATCTCATTCGGGTTTAGTCCAGCGAATCGGTAAAAAGCAAAACTATCTGGAAGGGCTCGGTCGAAAAAGATGACTTCATTAGTTCGTAATCCAATCTCGCGTTTTACCATCATGTCATGCACTTGGCATGTAATGGTGGCCCGATCTTCGCGAATCTCATCGATCGTCCACCCTTTAGCTAACTCACTCTCAAAGTATTGTCGTGCAGCCTCCGGACCCGTCCGAAACCCTTTGTCGGCCAACTGATCAATCAGAGTTGTTTTACCAGAGCAGGATGCGCCCGTTATCACATGCCAGTTCGTCTGGACCTTGAAAGGCGTTGATAGAAGGTCCGGGTTCAGCTCTGTGTCTCTAAAATCGTGTTGGAAACTACCAAACATTTCGCGATACTCGAACACGCATTCGAAGGAGGCTGATATGATGGCTTGATAAGCAAGCAGCTTAATGCAAACTCTTTACGTAGATAAATTATACAATGAATTGATATGATAAAATCAGTTTTAGGGGCGGAGTGACGCTTATGGTCAAGATTGGACCAGTCTTAAGCTAGAGATTACTCGACCCCAGTTAGAAAAAATTGGTCTGCGTGAAGGTTCCCTGCCGTGCATAAGATCACCTGTACTGCTTGAAGGATAAAGAGGCGAAATAGATTGCATCATGACATAGTCATAACACCCTTTTTCATCGTTCCCCCCTACCCCGTTCACGGCCGGCGAGCCATGACCCACCAACCGGCATAGGTGCCAACAAAGAAAATCTTCATAACAAGGGCAGCCAGCGCAGACAATCGCACAAGATCGACACATTTTCGCAGAAACTTCATTCTATACTGATTGTATCTATCCGCTGATGGGTGTCCGGCCGACTGAGCTGGAACAGGATCCAGGCCGGGCCAAGAAACCAGGTCTGACGAAGGAGCATAGAATGAATGAGAACTGCGTTCGAAAGTGGCGAATAAGCCCGGGCGGCCGGATCAAGGGTTGGTGGCTGCAAATGGCCTGGATATTGATAGTGGCAGTCGTATTATGGGGCTGCTCGCCGGCCGAAGCGCCCGCCAATACGCCTCCGCCGACGGCCGAACCTACCAAAACGCCTCTCCCAACCGATACGCCGCTGCCCAGCCCCACACCTACCGGGACCCCCGTCCCCACTGCTACGCCCACGCCGGGACCTCTTTCGTCGGCCGAAATCCTAGACAAAGTTTCGCCGTCGGTGGTCTTCGTGGAGCTGCCTACCCATAGTGGCAGCGGGTTCCTGGTCGACGGCGGTTATGTCGTCACCAACGCTCACGTCGTCTGGCCTTTTGAGCAAGCACGAATTGTATTCCCGGATGGCCAGGAGTTCGAGCGTGTGCCGGTTCATAATTGGGATATGCTCAGCGACCTGGCCGTGGTCGGGCCGCTGGAGACCGGGGTGGAGCCGCTGGCGCTGGATGGTAATGGGGAGCAAGGAGTAGGCGATGATATTTACCTGATCGGCTATCCGGGCGAGGTCGATGACTTTCCCCAGCCTACCATTGCCCGAGGGCTCATCTCACGGACCCGGGAATGGGAGCCGGCCGAGATGACCTATTACCAGGTGGATGCCAAGCTCGGTGGAGGACAAAGCGGCGGCGTCCTGGTCTCGGACCAGGGCGAAGTGATCGGCGTAGCTAACTTCCTGTTCGACGATTCGGGCTTTGGCTTGGCAGCTTCGGCGGCCGATGTCAAACCGCGACTGGAGAAACTCATTGCCAACGAAGAAGAATTCGTCAATGATATCCGGCGTATCCCCTTGAGAGGCGGCGAAAACAGTCACGAATTCGTGGACCTGAACAACGATTGGCATGCTCAGATGTACGTACTGAACGAACCCATGGGCACGGAGATTGAATTGGCGGCCGACGGGGGCGAAAATGATATCGCCTTCATAGTCGTCGACGCCCATGGTCAGATGGTTGAGTTCATCGATAACGTTTATAGTGGCACCGAACATTACCGCTTCACAACCGGGCTGGAAGGCCCCTACTTCATCAATGTTTTCCAGAATAGTTCGGCGGTCAATTACTTCTCCATTGAGGCCGATCACAAGCTGGCCCATTTCTCGGATTATGACGATCATCGGGGCATTTTACCGGGCCAGGCACTGGATGCCTGTATCGACTATCCAGGCGACTTCGACTATTATTTTCTGACCTTGAAGGAAGGGCAGCGGGTGAATATTCACGTCGATTCGATCATGATCGATCCCTTGCTGTCGGCCAGTACGGCCGGAGCCTATGCCGAAGACGACGATACCGGCGGCGGGCTGTTCGGCCTCAACGCGGAAATGACCCTGATCGCCACCGATCCGAAGACTTATACCGTGGTGGTACGCGATTCGTGGGGTAGCAATGTGGGCTGCTATACGCTCAATATCCAGGAGCCTTATGAGGGAGCGCCTACGCCGATAGCGCTGCAGCCTTCGGCCGAGTCGATCGAGACTGATTTTGGACCGATGTGGCCTTATGAAAGCCTCAATGGTCCTTTCACCATGAACGTACCGGCCGATTGGGATGCTTCGCCGGCTTCCATGGGCGATTTCGCCGCTTTTTGCGAGATGGCCGAAATATGCCTGGGCAGTGATGGCGGCATGCTGGTCATTTCAGTGGAGGATTTAGGCATCCTGGGAGACATCGACCTGGACGGGTATGTGGCTTTCTACCGCGATTTATGGCAAAATTTAGGCTTCCAGATCGCCGGCGAGGACGCTTTTAAGACCCGTTCTGGCTTGGAAGGAAAGATCCTGACCATGAGCTTCCAGGCCTTCAAGATAGTTCGCTTCATGACCATACATGACGATATCGGTTTCAATGCCGCCTACATATTGTCGCCGGATCAAGAAGCAGAATTACGGCCGCTGATGGAATATACCTTTGACACTGTCGCAACGGCGCCATAGGCTTGCATCCTGTCGTCCGCACCCTGAAATATAGGTAATTGAATCAGGGTAGATGACCAGACCCCGGAGGTTTCGGGCCCAACTTAACGGACCCACCTCGGGGGTCTTTTCTATAGAAAAATATTGTCGAATTAGAACATTTGTGCTAAACTTGTATCTATGTAACAAGTTCAAAGCACCTTGTTTTTGAAGCGAAAATTGTTCCACATCTGTGTCGTCGAAATGGTATCGACAACAGGAGGCCAACGTGGTCATCAGTAAGCAGATAAAGAGGCCCAGCGACGGGCCTAACGCCAATAGAGCCGATATTATCATCAAGGAAAGACGTGGCCCGCCGGAAATAGCCGGGTCGCGGGTCACCTACCGAGTGGATCAGGAGCTTGAGGCGTCGCCTGCGGCCGAAGGGTTGGCTTCGCTGTTGACTCGCATGGGCATCAACGGGACGGCTGGGTTAACATTGTTGGAGCGGATTGATCTGTTGGTGGATCCGGCACCCGCACTGGCCTGGTGGTGGTATGCCCTGGTTCAAGAGGGGGTTGACCGGCCGGCGGTCGTGGTCTTCAACTGCCTGGTTCGTCATGAACCGCCCCATCCCGATTATCTGGCCCTGGCACAAAGCTGGCCTGGGGTCACGGCCGCAGACCGGGTCAAGATTGAAAAGATGCTGCTGCGAGGCGCCGGCGCGGAACTTTTGTCCGCTCATTGGTCCAAACATTACCCAGGCCTAACCGACGGGGCCTTTGTATCCTATATGTGGCTTTATGGAAGGGCGCCGGCCGAGTTGGGCTACCCTAAAGCCCAAGGCGCCTGGGGGAGCTTATGGCCCAGTTGAGTAAGTCGAACCGGAGGATAAAACAACGGGTACTGACATCGTCATTACCCATGAGATCGTCCCTTTAGTGATACAAACTTGGAATCTAAATCAGGGCAACGCTTCTGAGCATCTAGGGCTTCGGAGCATCAAACGCTTCGGCCGCTTAGAAAGGCTCTTCGCCCTCCAGGGAGCCGTGCCAGTCGTTCAGGAATTTCATGGCCTTGTCGAAGCGGTTGGCCGGCAGCATTTTGTATGAGGTGATGCCGAATTTTCGATATAGCTCCCCGTAAACTGCGCCAAATTGAGAGGAACCGCTCTTTTTGGTCAGGACCAGGGCCACAGCTTTGACGGCCTGGCTGATCTGACTGGCCTGCTCCTCGGTCACCGGCTGGCCTGGGGCCACCCGCTGTTCCAGGGTGATCACACGTTGGGTTAGATCGCCGACGATGATGGTCGTTTCGCCCAACTGGCTTTCGGTCGAGGTCAGGCGGCGCTCAAAAGCCATTTGCTCTTCGGCCATCTGCATGATGGCCCGACCCATCTCCCGTACCTGCAATAAGGTGGTCATGGAATCCGGCGCCCCGGCCGGCAACGGCCGGTCGATGAAGGCGTCGGCCAGGATGCGGTAACATTCCCGCTGGTAACGAATGACCTTATCGCGCAAGGGTTCTTTGACTCGTGAAGCATTGATGCCGAATAGCCAGCCATTCAAATAGTCGAGAGGCAGGCAAATCATGCTGCGTTGGCGGCCGTCTGTTGCCGTTACGGCAACAGTTGATGTCATATCGGTCAAGACGGCGTCGCGCCGCAGACGCCTGGTCTGAGCCGACCAATTCAAGCCCAGGAAGTCGCACAGTGGGCGCAGGGGTACGTAAACTAGGGTATCCCCCTCCTCGTCTTCCTGGACCAAAACAGCTGGGATATTATCGCCGTAAAAATCGACATGCTTTTCTTCGATGGGCACCAAGGCCTTACTATCTTTTGCCATCACTCAATCACTCCCGAATAGCGGAGCTTGGGCTCCAGACGGACGGCTTGCTCTTCCACTTCCGGCCGCACACCCCCTTCCCACTGTCCCAGACCTTCGTCGATGAGCCAGCGGGCGATGCCGGTCTCGGAGATATGTAATTCCCGGGCGATGGCCTTAATGCGGGCCAGCTGCCCTGGGGTGAAGGTGAAGGTACGGCGGATATATTGGCCGGCTACCAGACTGGAATCGACGGCCCGAGCCTTATCGGTGACCGATACCTCTGACAGGGGATTACCGAAGTCGCCTAGCTTGGGTCGCTTCTTCGGGGCCGGTTGAGCTGGTTCCGGCTCATCCATGGCCGCCATTTGCTCTAGAGGATTACTGAATTCAGCCATTGTACACCTTCTCCACTAAGCGCCAGTAAGCTTTGGCCGGGATAGAGTCGCCGGCGTATTCGAATAGGGTCAGGCCACCAGCGGCCGGGGCCTGCTCGATGACCACGCTCTGGGGGATGGGCACGGCCACCCGGGATTTACCGTAGCTCTCGATCAGAGCTTGCATCATCTGCCGGGCCAGGATCTCCCGGGCGCGAACGAAGGTGGGCACGATGATGCCAACCCGGATGTCGATGCCCCGAGCCTGGGCGGCGATGATGTCCTGGGTGTGACGAGCGGTTCCTCCTACCCCGAGATAATCGACCTTGACCGGCACGATGGCTTCGTCGGCGAAGTGATAAACGGCCGTGCCCAACATGTCCAATGAGGGCGGACAGTCCAGGATGACGAAATCGAAGGTGGCCACCGCCTTGGCCAGGTGGGTTTGCAGCAACTGGTTGGTGGGCACGGCCGGAGCCGACCGGCCGCCGAACTGGTCCATGACGCTGCTCAAAGCGGCGCTGGTCACCAGGCTCAACTTGGCATCGGCCAGGGCATCGCTGGCCGGCAGCACCCACAAGTTGGGCCGGGAAGGGCCGCCCTGGCTGCTGCGATCGGCCGATAAGATCGCCTGCTCCACGGGCACGTCGCCGGTCAAAACGTTGGCCATATCCTTGCCATTTGCGGCCAGGCCCAGGCTGGTGGTAACATTGCCTTGGGGGTCGAGATCGACCAGCAGCACGTGGCCTTTGCCCTCTATCATCTTGGCCAATCCGTGGCCAAGGGTGACGGCCGTGGTGGTTTTTCCAACCCCACCTTTGCGATTGACCACCGCGTAAATCCTGGCTTTTTTATCGGTCATAAGGTCCTCTCTGTTCCATTGTACTCAATTGATTAACTAATTAATCATGATGAGTAACTATTGTACTCAATTGAGTACAATAGTCAAGTAATGATCATTGCCGGCCGGGTAGGGGGTTTGTTGAATCAAACTTTGGCTTAGGAAGGCTCTCAATGCCTCTAGGGCGCAATAGCTCCTAATTCAACTAACAATTGGAAGAGCCGTTGCACTTCGAACTTTTCGCTGGTTGATATACGAATCGGAAACCGCGAAAACTTAATCCTGGCGATATCTCAGCAGCCGCAGGGCGTTGAGAACGACGACGACGGTGCTGCCTTCGTGAAGGACGACCGCGCCGCTTAATTCGACGGCGCCTAAGATGGCCGCCAGCACCAGCAGACCGGCGACGCCCATGGCGATGGCCAGGTTTTGGCGGATGATACGCCGGCTGGCGCGACTGAGTCCAACGGCAAAGGGCAGTTTACCTAGATCGTCGGCCATAAGGGCCACATCGGCCGTTTCCAGGGCCACGGCCGTACCCGCACCGCCCATGGCGATGCCGACCGTAGCCGTAGCCAGCGCCGGGGCGTCGTTGACCCCATCGCCGGTCATGGCCACTTTTCCGTGTTGCCGCTTCAGCTCTTCGATGGCGGCTAGCTTCTCTTCGGGCAGCAACCCAGCCCTCACCTCGGACATGCCGACTTCCTGGCCGATTTGCCGGGCGACGTCGGCGTTGTCGCCGGTGAGCATCACCAGCTGGCTGACGCCTAGATCCACTAATTTCTGCAAGGTCTGGCGAACGCCCGGCCGGGGGATGTCGGCCAGGGCCAGGACGCCCATAATCTTTCCATCATGGCCGACGATGACCGTGGTTTTGCCGTCACTTTCTAAACCGGAGACCAAGTCAACCAGGCCGGGATCAGGCGAGCCGTTATTTGGACCCGAAAATAACTTGAGAGAGCCAATGAGCACCGGCTGCCCGCCGACCTCGCTGATAACGCCCTGGCCCGGAACATCATCCAGCCCGGCGGCAAGAGGGAGAGCCAGCTCTCTTTCTTGCGCCGTTCGCACCACGGCCAGGGCCAGAGGATGGTTCGATTGTTGTTCTACGGCCGCGGCGATGGCCAAAACCCGGTCGGGTTCGTGGCCGTTCAGGGGTACCACGTCAGTCACCTGGAATTTACCCTCGGTCAGCGTGCCCGTCTTGTCGAAGGCCATGGCCTTGACCGCGCCCAGGTTCTCCAGGTGCACGCCTCCCTTGATGAGGACGCCGTTGCGGGCTGCCTGGGCGATGCCGGCTAATACGGCCGCCGGCGTGCCGATGGCCAGGGCGCAGGGCGAAGCGGCAACCAGCAGCAGCATGGCCCGGTAAAAGCTGTCTTGGATTGGCATCCAGCCCAACAAGGGCGGGATGACGATGACCAGGGCCGTCAGGATCAAGACGGCCGGGACGAATTTGGTTGTGAAGCGCTGGGCGAATTGCTGGCTGGGGCTTTGTTGTTCCTGCGCTTCGGCCACCATCTGCATGATCCGGTTAAGGGTATTGTCCTTGGCCAATTTGGATACCTGCACGTCGACGGCCGTTTCCTGGTTGACAGTACCAGCGAAGACTTCATCGCCCGGGCTTTTGAACACGGGCACGCTCTCACCGGTGATGGCGCTCTGGTCCACGGCGCTCTGGCCACGCAAAACCTGCCCATCTACCGGGAAGCGGTCGCCGGGCCGGACCAGGACGATGTCCCCGACCCGGATCGATTCCACCGGCCGTTCCTCGATCCAGCCATCCTTTTTGAACAAGGCTGTCTTGGGCATCAGCTCGCCCAGGGCGTCGACGGCGTTGCGTGCCTTGTCCAAGGCGTATTGTTCGCCGGCATGCCCCAGGCTGAAGAGGAAGAGTAGAAAAGCGCCTTCGGCCCAGGCGCCGAGCACGGCCGCGCCGGCGGCGGCGGCCAGCATCAAGATGTCGGTGTCTAGTTGGCCTTTAAACAGGCCAGGAATGGCGTGAATGGCGACGCTATAGCCGCCGGCCACATAGGAAAGGATGTAAAAGAGCAGGGATATTTCCCCGGGCAGGCCCAGGAAGGTTTCGCCGGCGAAGCCAAGCAGTAAAAACAGGCCGCATAGGAGCACCGAGAGGTACATCCACTGTTCCCGGAACCAACCGATGGCCGCCGCTAAGGGTCCCGGCCGTTCCAGTTCGGCCGCGGCGGCTACGACGGCCGCCGTCCCACTGGGTATATCATAACCCTGGCCTCGAATGGCTTTATCGATGGCCGCCCGGCTCAATTCTTGCGTGTCATAGGCGATGAAGGCCATGC